>JBJSXY010000254.1:0-3030 GCA_046086625.1 Pseudomonadota bacterium
GCTTTCACGTGCAAGCGCTGATAAATTCTCAATTCCCTCGGATCCATCTGAGAGATGGGTGTGTACATTGATTAATCCCGTGATAAACGAAGGCTCGTTGGAAGGGGCTTCGGGCAATTTGCGAGTTGGAAAAACACTAAAAACTTCAATTAAGAACAAAACTAGAAAGGCACTTAATATCCAGTGTTTCATTTCTCAGTCTCAGGTTGAGATAGTTCAACAAGTTCCCAACTCGTTGTGGCTTGCCCTCGGACAAATAAAGGGATTTGCGCTAAAATGGTTTTCTTTCTGAAGCATTCTAAAGCCTGAGGAAGATTTTCGCCAGGGTGATTAAAAAAGAGAACTGTTTTATTAGAACAGGGCCTACTTGGAATTAATGTGTACTGACTGGGACGGCCCGCGTCGGGAGTTTGATTCGCTAAGGAGAAGCCGTGAAAACGAAAATAAGAAGTCCATTGGTAAGAATTTGTAAAAACAGGGATATGTTTCAAGTCTTTAAAATCGGCAGCTAATTGTTTGATCAGTAAATTTTGCGCAGCCATCTTTGCAAGCCTATCTTGATGAGGAGCAATCCATGGCAAAGGACGAAAAAAATGAATAAGAAGCAAAAGGGAAACGGCAAGTGGAACAACAAAGCCCAAGAAGAGGGTGGACCACACCAAGGCACGGAAAGAGTTGTGAAGCACGAAGAGAGAGCTTAATGGCCAGAAACTTAAATAGGCAACTAACCCCCAGTTAGCCTCAAGAAAATGATGAGTGGACTTATAAAGAAAAAAAATAAGTGGCATGATGAAAAAGAAAATATGAGTGCGAGATGCCGGCAACTGACTTAAAGATCGGTAATTGATGATCAGCCATGGAATGAGTAAAAAAGGAAGTGCGCCTACCAGAAGAATTTGTGTCCCTAGATAAGAGAATAAAAATGAAAAGGGAACCGAATGATGAGTGTGGTTCCATTGAAAAAGAAGAGGAGAAAAGTGAAATTGAAAATTAAAAAGTAAAACAGGCAAAAAAAGCAGCAGGGCGGCTAAGCCATGAAACAAAAAGCCTTGAGCCCAAGCCCGAAAACGATATTTGCTGGCAAGCAAAAAGAAAAAACAAATGGGAGCGAGGCCCAGGGTGTATTTGCTTAGAAGTCCGAGGCCAAGCCAAACACCTCCTAAAAGCCAGGTTCTTAAGGGGACGGGTTGTTGTCGATAAACGCGTGATACAGGATCATCGTTCCAGCTACTAAAGTCGGATTCAACTCGTGCAGCCCAAAGAACATAAAGAAACCAAAAGAGAACAAGAGGAATGTCCGGAGTCATCAAAACAGCTCCGAAAAAACTAAGCGGGGTAAAGAGCAAGAGAGTTAATACGGATTTATTCTCGGATAGAGTGCCGAGCCTATAGAGCAGATAAAGGTGGATTAGAACCGCTGGAAGGCGAATGCCTAGGATGGTGTTCCCCAAAAGTGAAGTGGAGGCAGAGATCACCCACGCAGTTATCGGAGGGTGATCAAAGTAGCTCCACGAAAACTGTTGAGACCATGTCCAGTAGTAAAGTTCATCCTCCGCAGGCGGTAGATAATGGGCCAGAAATAGATGAGCTAGAAAAACTATCCCTAAAAGAAGTTCGTATCCGTGTTCAGAGAGTGCGATCGTCCAGTGAGAGAATTGGCTTTCTGGCCGCCCCCACTTCATCGACTTTTCCAACAAATGTTTTGATGGGTGACTTTTCAAAGGTCTCCTCTTTGTTTTCGATTCGCTTAGCGATTTCTAAAAAAGCATCCGCGAGCTCATCGAGTTCCTGCAAGCTCTCGGTCTCAGTGGGTTCAATGAGCATGGCTCCGGGAACTGTGAGAGGAAAATAGACAGTCGGGGGATGATATCCGTAATCCATTAAAGCCTTGGCTATTTGAATGGTTTTTATTCCGTTTTGTTCAATTTGCTTCGAATCCGATAAAACACATTCATGAAAATGAGCAGTGCTAGTCCCCAATTGGTAAGCTTTTTGAAGTTTCGCTCTCAGATAATTCGCATTGATGACTGCATTAGTCGACACCCGTCTTAATCCATCGCTTCCGTGGTTCATAATGTAAGCCAACGCGCGAACCATCACTCCAAAGTTTCCAAAAGCCCCTTTTACTTTTCCAATCGAATCGGGGAGATGCTCCACGTGGTAAACCCCATCTCTTTCAACAACCCGTGGATTAGGAAGAAAAGGCGCTAAATGAGAGCGGCAAGCAACTGGTCCAGAGCCAGGACCTCCGCCTCCATGGGGTGTGGAAAAAGTTTTATGCAAATTGTATTGCATGACATCCACTCCCATGTCGCCCGGTTTGGCAATGCCGAGGATTGCATTCATGTTTGCCCCATCCATGCAGAGTTGGGCTCCAATGCTGTGCAAGCGCTCGGCAATCTGGGCGATGTTCTGCTCAAAAACACCCAGAGTGTTGGGGTTGGTTGTCATAAGGGCTGCGATATCTCGTCCATATTTAGCAATCGCTTCTTCAACTAACTCAACCGTCATAAAACCATCTTTTCCAACTTTTAAGGGGATTGCTTCATAGCCCGCTAAGATACAAGAAGCGGGGTTAGTTCCATGGGCGCTATCTGGAATGAGAACATATTTTCTATGCCCTCCATGCTTTTCATGAAATGCTCGGATGAGAGTAAGACCCGTAAATTCCCCCACTGCACCTGCGGCAGGTTGAACGGTACAGAAATCCAAACCCACGATACTGGCTAGAGCTTTTTCAAGTAAGTAAATGAGCTTTAGGGACCCTTGGCAAAACTCTGTGGGAAGTTCTGGATGGACATCACAAAATCCAGTCAGAGCCGCCAGTTCCTCGTTAATTCGGGGGTTATACTTCATGGTACACGATCCCAAAGGGAACGTTCCTAAATCAATTGCATAGTTCCAACTCGACAGACGAGTGAAATGTCTGACCACTTGAAGTTCTGACACTTCAGGGAGTTCAGCTGCTTGCTTTCGTGCTAATTGCGTTGGTTTTTTAAGAGGTACGCTGGGAGTTGGCAAATCAAAGCC
>JBJSXY010000255.1:0-3066 GCA_046086625.1 Pseudomonadota bacterium
CTTTGGTTTATGCCGTAATTGAAAAAAACTTTGTGCGGCTGAGCGCGGCTTTTTCCCTGATAACTTTCTGTATTTCTCCGGCTTCATTTCCGTACACGATGATGCTCTTGTGGTTAACCGTCGTGGGGTCCTCTTATTTGATTTTGTTCAATCGAGATCCAAAGGATCGGTGGGCGCGCGTTTGTGCGGGGATTTTTTTGGGAGCGATGATTTTTATCAATCCCACTTATGTGGGAAGAACTTTCTTTAATGAAGTCATCGTTTATTATCGAGTGACTACTTTTTTTGTTCTACTGGGATTCAGAACGTTGACGGCAGCTACGAAAATGGCGGAGAGAGAGAGATTCGAACTCTCGATAGGCTATTAACCTATACACGCGTTCCAGGCGTGCGCCTTCAACCACTCGGCCATCTCTCCGCAAAGTTAGAAGTAAGAAGAGTTAACACAAGCCTAGGGGATTGGTCTACAAGAACGCAGCGCGTTATGATCGCTTTTTCTTAAAATACTGGCTTAAAATAGACCCGCAAAGCTCTTTTGAAATACCCCCTTCGACGGTTTTAAAGCGGTGATCCAAGAGACCTTGTTCGATCATAGGAAGAAAGTTACGAAGACTTGCATTTTTGGAATCAAAGGCGCCATAAAAAAGACCGTCAAGTCTTGCCCAAATAAGAGCGCCCGTGCACATAAGACAAGGTTCGGCTGTAACGTACAAAGAAGATCCGGGAGGTAGCCGCCATTCCTTGGTTCGTTGGTTGTAGTCTTCTAAAGCTTGTATTTCAGCATGAGCGGTAGTTCGTCCTGTTTTTTCTCGAACGTTGTAACCTTGGCCAATAATTTTTCCCTCGTGCATAAGAACGGCCCCGATAGGGACCTCATCCATTGCTTCCGCAGCTCTAGCTAAATCGAGTGCGAGTTTCATGTTTTCGGGATGTGACAAGTTCATAGGGAGCAAAACACAAACTTGGATTGTCCCCGTCTAATCGGGCTCTCTTCCCAACCGAGTTTTCTCAATTGTTCGTGGTTCTGATTCCAATTTTCCCATGAAATAAGGGCTAGGTTTTTATCGCAGGGTCTTGTTAACAAATCCGAAACCTTGAGAGGTAAAAAGTAAAAAGAGGCGTATGCCTTTTGAAAAAGAATTGGCATGCCCTTTTCATCATCTGGAAACAGATCCAATCGAGAAAATTGTAAGCCGTTCTCCAGAATATAGTCTCGATTCAAAGTAAACTCTTCGCCTCTCGGATATCGATTAGTAGTTGGAAAAGGAACAAACGAATGAATAAGAAGGAGCACCAGAACGAGGCCTTTAAAAACACTCTCAGTGCTTTTGGGAAGCCGTAATCGCTCCCAAGGAAAAAGAATACTGAAAGCCAGAGCCCCGATAGGATACACGGGTACCAACCAGTGCGGGAGTTTGAAGGCTGCCAGAGCAATCGGCCCCATAAAAGAAAAATAAATAACTAAAGCAAGAGCGAGGACTGGATCAATTTCAGCTCTTCTTTTTTTCCATAAAACAAACGGCACTGCGATTAAAAAAGGAATGGACCACAGAAAAGAATATTTCACCTGAATCTCAACCCATGTTTTCAGCGCAGAAAAAATTCTAAAAAATGAAAAAGAGAGCGGCTCCACCCCGCGAATCCCACCGCTTACAACCGTTCCAAACACTTGGGTTCCAAAGTAAGTAGAGATAAAAGTAGTTTTTATTGACTGATCTAAAACAAAAAGAAGAGCGACTCCAAAGCCCCAACCCAAGAGGCTAGCCATGATCGGAGCCAGCGCTGATTTTCTGAACACTAGAGTAAAGACAGCCAGTCCCACCAACACCGGAAGCGTAAAAACCCCCTTGATGAGAAAGCCAAGGCTGCCCAAGAAAATCCAAAGTAAAAAATCTGAAAGGCTGAGCCTCCTTGTCTTCTGTCCGTGCCTTGTCAAAAAATATAGAAGCGCCATGAGCCACAGGCTCACAGGGCCCTCTAGTTGCCCAGCGCCTGCAAATTTCAACCAGTCCATCCAAGACAGAGCGACTAGTAAGAAAGTGACTTCCTTCTTAAAGGTATCTTTGTTGGACGTTCTCTGATTGAGTTTGAGGGTCAAAACCCCAACCAGAAGAGTGAATAAGCAACACAAACGGCTTAGGAGATGAACAGCCCATTCATCTTTTAAAGGAAGCCGCATCGCAAAGCTCATCAGCCAAACCACGAGGGGAGGGTGATCAGAGAATTCTTTAAAGAAACCATCGTAGAGACCCAGCGGCCAATAAGTGCCCGTTAATTCGATTTGCTTTGCCAGCGCTCCATAGGTAGCTGGGTCAATTTTTAAACCTAACCGATAAGGCTGAAAAAAGAGAAGGAGCAAAGCTAAAAGAAAAAGCCAGCGGTGTTCGGAAATCGGCTGAAAAATGTTCCTCATGGGAGGACCATATTTGGAACAGGTTTTTTTGGCAATATTCATAGTTTAAGATAAACCCTACTCTATGTGCATAGCGTGTGGTTCCACAAGAAAAGAAACATTCTACGCAAAAGAATGGATGTTTCAGTCGGGGAAGGAATTCCAATTTGAGTTCTGTCAGGAATGTCAAAGTATTTAATTGATCGACCAGATTGTTGATCCCTCAGAGTTATATCCCAAGCAATATTATAGCTTCAGTAAGGGACTAGAACAGCTCTACTCCACTAAAGCCGGCCGGAAACAAATTTCTAAAATTAAAAAGCAATTTAATGAACTGGAAAGGGAGATTAAAGAATATCGAGTCTTGGGCCTTGTTCGAGATCTCGAACTGTCTCGAGAGGACCGAATAGCTGACATTGGTTGCGGAGAAGGGGAACTTTTGTATTTGTTAAGAGAACTAGGATTTTTAAAAGCCCAGGGCTTTGAACCGTTTATTGAAAAAAGCATTCATTATTCTAATGGCCTTAAAATCAACAAAATGACTGTGGAGGAAATCAAGGACTCATTCGATTACATCATGTTGAACCACTCTTTTGAGCACATGAAAAACCCAATCTGGATTCTACAAAAATTACGAGAATTCATGGATGGGGATGAGGCTAGGCTTTTGATCA
>JBJSXY010000256.1:0-3176 GCA_046086625.1 Pseudomonadota bacterium
GTACAGTATCCGTTCCGGTGATTTTGGAATACGCTTCGGAATCTAATGCCGTTATTCCCTACACTTTTTCGGGAACTGCTATTCAGGGAACAGATTTCACTTCGGCGGGTAGCCTCACCATCCCGGCGGGCCAAACAACTGGCAATATTCAAATTAATATCATTGATAATTTAGTAATTAATTCCAATAAGACGATCGTTGTTAATTTGGGAGAACCCACGGGAGCTCATCTGGGGACATCAACGACTCATACGATTACTGTCGTTGATAACGATAATCAGCCCACAGTTACTTTCACTACTGCTTCTCAGTCTGTATCGGAATCGGTTGGGACTGTGACGGTTAACCTATCAATGAGTAAAACTTACTTATTGGACGTTACTATTCCTTATACAGTGAATGGAACAGCTTCAAATCCAGCGGATCATAATCTTTCAAATGGAAGCGTGACGATTTCTGCTGGAAGCACAACTGGATCATTTAGTTTTAATGTAGTGAACGACACTCTAGATGAACCGAATGAGACCGTTATTGTTTCCCTGGGGACTATTGTAAATGGAAACGCAGGTTCTCCCAGCTCACAAACCATCACAATCATTGATGATGATCCTACTCCTACAGTTCAATTCAGCACTGCCACTCAGTCGGTATCAGAGGGGGTGGGAACTGTCTCCGTTCGAGTTAATTTAAGCGCAGTGAGTGGGTATACAGTGCAAGTTCCATTCACAGTAACAGGAACTGCTTCTAACCCTTCGGATCATAGTTTGTCCTCAGGCACGTTGACTATTTCGGCGGGTTCAAGTTTCGTAACGACTTCGTTTAGCGTCGTTGATGATAGTTTATATGAATTAAACGAAACAGTGATTTTGACTATTGGAAGTCCCACGAATGCCACTGCTTCAGGACAAACGGTTCAAACTGTCACCATTACGAATAACGATCCGGCCCCAGTTGTTAGTTTCACAGCGAGTTCGCAATCCCTTTCAGAGGGAAATAGTGGAAGCACAGTGGTCAATCTCACTGTCCAATTGAACACTGTGAGTGGAGTGAATGCCTCGATTCCTTTTTCGGTGAGCGGCACTGCGACCTCAGGAACTGATTTTAGCGTTAGTACTTCCTCTCCCCTGGTAATACCCGCTGGAAGTACGACGGGTACAATAACGCTCTCGGTGACAGGGGATAATGTCTATGAAAATAATGAGACTATCATTCTGACTCTGGGCAGTCCCACTGATGCAAGCTTAGGTGCTGCCACAATGCATACGATTACAGCGAATAATGATGATCCGGTCCCGACCGTTAGTTTTTCGGCTTCTGCCCAGACTGTCACTGAATCCGCAAATGTGGTTTACGTGCTTTTTGTAATGACGAATCCTTCTGCTTTTTCCGTGACGATTCCTTACACGGTAGGGGGAACAGCTTCCTATCCTGAAGATCACGGTCTTCAATCAGGATCGACTACCATCACTCCGGGAAATACCAACCAGGTTTTTACTTTTTCGGTAGTAAACGACGCGATTGCCGAAGCCACTGAGACCGTCGTTATATCGATTGGCTCAGTAACTAATGGGACTTTGGGAACTCCGGATACCCACACGGTGAGCATCTTGGATAATGATAGAAAGTTTTCTTTGAGGAATACAAAGCTGTGGCTAGATGCAAGTTATGGAATTTCAAAAGATGGTCAAAATAGGCTTTTAACGTGGCTTCCAAGATACTCAAAGCATTCGATTCAATTTACGAACATCTCCAGCTCGATTTGGCAGTTCCTGGACTGGCAAAAGTTCCCACGAATAGAAAGTAGAGACTGGTCCTTTTTAGAAAAAATATTCAGAACCGAATCAGCTCAACTTGATACCGATGTTATTTATACACTTCATGGGGATTCGGAACCCGAATTGGTTCATTTTCGGGATATGTCATCTTGGATGAAGAGTTTTCGAGGTGATTTAGCTGAGCTAATTTGGATAACCCCCGATCAAAGTGGGAAAAACACAAAAGAAATCGAAGCTTATTTAAAACAGAAATACTCTTTGCAAAATGAATCGTAGAAAAATCCACATTCTATTTTTAACTATTTTGATCTGCCGCATAACGAGCGCAGCCAAACTCTCTTCCTTACCTGGGGGCCTTCTTTTTCCTGCGTTTTCGAATGCAAGCCTTGTGAACTCGGCTGCAATGTCACTGGATTGGAGACAAGAAGCGAAGGTTTTATATTCTCCTTCTCTCAATCAAGACCAGCCCCACGGCTATTTAGTGGGGTTGGGCTATTCCAATGCGATATTAGGAATGAACTTGGGATATTTGGGAAGCTATCAAGATAGCAGTACATACGATTCAATCTTCTCGGGAATCTCTTTTCGAATGAGCCGATTATCAATTGGGACTTCATTTAGAAAAGTTCAATTGGAGAGTGGGAACCCGATTCAAACAGATGTTTCGGCTGTTCTCATCCTGAGTCCGATAACTCGAATGGGAGCCGTGGTTTATCAGCTGGGAGATGAACCCCAAATTGGAGCCGGGATCGGTTTTGGTAGGCTGGGGAAACAGACTCTTTCAGCAGATGTTCTTTTTCCCGCAAAGCCAAAGGGAAAAGGGATGGTGGATCAGTATGCCGCTAATCTTTCTTTTACCGACAATCGAGAATCGTTTGCTTACTCTTTAGGAATGAGATTCTCAAGACAACAAGATGGCTTTTCAAATGAAAGCCAAATTTCCGGAAATGTGGGGGCTGCTTTTCCCATTTCCAAGTCGGTCAATGTGACGAGCCTTTACCATTCAAATCCACACACGATTACATTCGGGTTTGTGTGGCTTTGGACTCCGCCTGCCGAGCAATACATCCAGATGTACAAGAGTGAGAACTTGAACACCATTTGGAATACAAAGCGTTAGGCGCCAGTTTTTGTCTCTGGCTTTTGTATTCAATTAGGATGCGCTGCTGAAACCCTTTCTAAAAATGGCATTAGACTTGCTCCTTTCCTTGCTTCGTGGACTCTCAATTTTGGAAAAAACAGCCATCCAAAACATCGAAAACAGCAGTTCGACGTGTGCTTGATGTTGAGGATTTTGATAATTATGATCATTGGACCCGCGATTGTCGGGTCAGGGCCGAAGCTTGGTTTGCCATTGAATCCTGGGCAAGGGAAACGGGATTCCACATGGTTGCCTATAAG
>JBJSXY010000257.1:0-6798 GCA_046086625.1 Pseudomonadota bacterium
CCGCGTCTTGTGTTTCCGTTTGATAGGAAGGACTTTGGAAGTTTGAGATCGCTCATCGACTTCATTAATGATTGCGAGTTATAATAAACTCTCAATGAACAGCATCAGAATCTTTCTGTTTCCGGATGTGGGGCCTGAGGAACAAGCCTGCATTCAAAGTTGTATTTGGGAACTTAAAACGTCGATTTCAGTTCAAGAAGTCAAAGTGGGACCGACGGAAAAGGGTTTTTTTAAAAAAAATCAGATTACGGAATCCGCTTGGATAATTTCTCGAGATTGGCAGAGGGCCCTTCGTTACTTATCGGCTGGATCAGCCAAATCAAAAATTCTAGTCTCGGTCTTATCGACTCAGGTTCCTAAAGTTTCTCTTTGGGAAACCTGGTTTCATTCTCTAGCTCCCGTTCTTCCAGCACATATCAAACTCTTGGCTCACAGTCCGTTGAGCTATCGGTTTTTAAAAGAGTTGGCGGGGATGCCTGATTTGCAAGTCGAACAACTTCCATTTCCGGCACCTCCTCTATCGATAAAGAAAACGGATATGCCTTTCACGGTGGGAGCTTACTGTTCTTTTGTGCCCAATAATAATCTTCATTTTTTTCTGACTATTGGGCACTACCTCGCGCAAAAGGATAGAACAATTCAATTGAAACTTTGGGGAACTGGTCCCTTGTCAGAACACCTAAGGCAACTTTCTAAAGATTTAGGGATTTCTGAGCAAGTTCATATAATCCCCACGTTACAGTTTTTTGAGCCAGAATCTTGCGATGTAGCTCTTTATTTTCCACAAAAAAATGACCATTTCAGTTCCTTGTTGATATGTGCCTCAGTGGGAGCGGTTCCTATTTGTGGTAATATTTCTGGAATTGAAAATTATGTGAGAGATTCAGTGAATGGTTTCGTTTTTAAACAAGAAGAAACCCGCTCCATTGCTGAACTAATTTTGACATTAAAAAATCGTCCAGATTTTTGCCGGGAGATAGCAGCTCGCTTTCAAAGAGAAGTCATGAAAAAATTTTCAGGAAACCAACTGTCGGTACATTACTTAAATGTTTTAACGGGGAACAATTACGTAACACAACACTACAGTAGACACGCACTATGAACTATTCATCAGCAGATACGATTAAGGTGGGTTCAGGAATTCGGGGAGTTCATTTGATTTTGGCATTAGTTGCGGTGATTTCAGGAAGTTTTTTTTGGTCTTGGGCAAGTGATCAATCTCGAGTCAAAAAGTTTTTGTCAGGACTGGAGTTTTTAAAAATTCGAACAATTGAAGTTGAAAACGAATGGCCTTTGGACGCTCATCAAGTGAAGTCTTGGATTTCTCCCTTACAAAACGAAAATCTTTTGCTTGTAGATTCCAAAGATATCGCTCGCTCCCTACAATCTCATCCCTGGGTGGACTCTGTATCTGTAAAAAAGGGATATCCCAATCGTCTTTTTATCAATCTTTCTTCTAAAAAACCTCAAGCTCTGATTGTCCAAAAGGGCCAACCCTGGTTTATTGATCCAAAAGGTCACTTAATTGAACGAGCCACTCCGGTTCTTTTGAAAGGACTTGAGCTTCCCTTTCTTTCTGTAGAAACTTCTCAGACAAAATGGGATGTCAAAGAAATGCTTTCTGAATATGAAAAAATGAAAAAGCTTTCTCAGGGAAAATTTTCAGTCTCTCAAATCGTTTTGGGAAAATTTCCCTATTTCAAAACGTATTTCTCAAAACCAAAAATCGAAGTTTGGTGGAGTTATGAGAATTGGGAAACTCAGTTGAAAAATTTAATGGCGCTCATTGACAGCCCGCCGAGTCAAATAGGGCAACTCCGGAGAATCAATTTAGTTTTTCCAAAAAAAGCTATTGTCAGTTCTACAATTTCCCACTAAAGTTGGCGTAAGTACTCTTATTTCATTTATAAGAGCCCTATCTAAAGATTTAAGAAGTTTAAAACCGCTGTAGATTTTTCCCGTCGCTTTCGAAGGAAAGAGCGGGGATGGAGAAGGCAACTATGTCAGGCTTCCTCAAAGCTCCAAGACAGGCGGAGACTGTTGTCGGTATAGATTTTGGCACGACCAAAATAGGGGTTGTGATTGCCAAACCCAAACCTGATGGCTTGGAAATTGTAGGAGTCGGTAAGCATCCTTCCCATGGAATTCGAAAAGGTGTGGTTGTAAATATTCCCGCCACGGTTGATGCTCTCAAAAAAGCAATTGAAATTGCAGAACTGATGTCAGGTTGCTCAGTTCGACAAGCGATTTGTGGTATTGCTGGAAGTCATATCAAAGGTTTTAACAGTACAGGTGTTGTAGCCATTAGAAACAAAGAAGTAACTGCTTTAGACGTTGAGCGCGCTGTCGATGCGGCTAGAGCTGTTGCTATCCCGTTAGATAGAGAAGTGCTCCATGTGATTCCTCAGGAATTTACTGTGGATGATCAAGAAGGCGTTCATGATCCCATTGGAATGAACGGGGTTCGACTCGAATCGAGGGTTCATATTGTTACGGGTGCAGTTTCTTCAGCGCAGAACATCATCAAATGCGCTAATCTGGCTGGAGTTCAGGTTACTGATATCGTTTTGGAGCCGCTGGCTTCTGCTGAAGCTTGTCTTACTCCCGATGAAAAAGAATTGGGAGTTGCATTAGTGGATATCGGAGGCGGAACGACGGATGTCGCTTTGTATTCCAAAGGAGCCGTTGTCCATACCGGGGTTATTTCCATGGGCGGTAGTCATATTACCAATGATGTCGCGGTGGGACTCCGATGCTCTATTCAAGACGCAGAACAAATCAAAATTAGTTCAGGGTGTGCCATGAGTTCACTTTTGCCCTCTGATCAACTGATTGAAGTTCCTTTAGTGGGGGGACGGAAGTCTCGTGAAATTTCTAGAGCAGTTCTGACTAAAATTATCGAGCCCCGAGTAGAAGAAATTTTGTCCTTAGTGGGGCAGGAAATCGCCAATAGCGGCTACAAACACTTGCTATCATCTGGGGTGGTTTTAACTGGGGGGCCTTCGTTAATGGAAGGTATTACCGAATTAGCCGAATTTACTTTTGAACTTCCGGTACGTCGTGGGGCTCCGAACCACCTGAGCGGATTAGTGGATGTAGTGAGCTCACCCCTTTATTCCACCGCAGTGGGATTACTCATGTATGGAATGAAAAATAAAACCGGAGTTTCCGTGAAGTCTTATGAGCTGGGAAATGTTTATGAGAAAGTACTAACTCGAATGAAGGGTTGGCTAGGCGAGGTTTTTTAGAAACGACATCAATCAACCAATGTAAGGAGAGGTCATGTTTGAAATCGTAGAAAAGCAATCACCCCTTGGCGCAAAAATTAAAGTAGTCGGGGTCGGAGGCGGGGGCACTAATGCCATCGCTACGATGATCAACTTGGGTTTGAATGGCGTCGATTTCATGGCCGCCAACACAGATAATCAAGCATTGATTCACAACCCAGCTCCAGTTCATATTCAATTGGGAAATGAATTAACAAAAGGATTGGGGGCCGGCGCAAATCCTGAAGTGGGTAAAAAAGCTGCTATGGAAGATTGTTCAAAAATAGCAGAAATGCTTCAAGGCGCAGATATGGTCTTTATTGCTGCAGGAATGGGGGGAGGAACTGGAACAGGAGCTGCTCCAGTTATTGCCAACATTGCCAAAGAAGCAGGCGCTTTGACAGTCGGCGTGGTAACAAAGCCCTTTAATTTTGAAGGTAAGAAGAGAAAGAAAAATGCAGAAGCGGGGATCGAAGAGCTCAAAAATGCAGTGGATACCTTAATTTGTATTCCCAACCAAAGACTCCTGTACATTGCGAATGAAACAACCACGATGCTTGATTGTTTCAAAAAGGCAGATGAAGTGCTTTATCAAGCTGTGAAAGGTATTTCTGATCTGATCAACATTCGTGGATTGGTGAACCTGGACTTTGCAGATGTGAGAACAGTCATGTGCAATAAAGGACTTGCTCTCATGGGAACTGGCTGTGCTAGCGGTGAAAATCGAGCCATCGAAGCCGCTCGAAAAGCCATTTCATCCCCACTATTAGAAGATGTGGCGATCAATGGAGCTACAGGGATTATCATCAATATCACTGGCGGACCGGATCTGACTTTATTTGAAGTAAACGAAGCTTCTTCTCTTATTACTGAGGAAGCTCATGAAGAAGCGGAAATTATTTTTGGTTCCGTTATCGACGAAAGTCTTAAAGACGAAGTGAGAGTGACAGTGATCGCTACAGGATTTAACCCCCCTGCAAAACAGGAGGTTCATATTCCTGAAACGAGAACGCAAGAAACATCTCAACCGTCTTCCATGCAAGTATCAGAAGGCCCAGTTTCAAAGAATATTGTTCCGCCGCCTGTTCAGAAACAAGAAGGCGCAGTTCCCTCTTTGAACTCGGCTCAACAGCTCGCTCGAGAAATTGGAAAGCGATACTTTCAAGCGGAAGAATATGACATTCCAACTTTCTTGCGTAGACAGCACGACTAAAAAAGCACTGAGCTACCAATTAATATAGGGAATTTCTCGGTCGGGTGTGGCAACGCTGATCTCCACTCGTCTATTTTTGGCTTTGGCTTCGGGGGTATTCTCCTCAGCGATGGGAAGGGTATCTCCAAAAACGCCCATGGAAATCTTGGATCGAGGAAATGACGTGCCGTCAATCAGAAATCGAACGATATTGTAGCTGCGTTGACTAGATAGGTCCCAGGCCTCTTTCTCGTTTCGATTTCCTTGATTTAAAAGTTCTCCACTATCAGAGTGACCTTCCACTTGAATAGGTAAGTTGAGAGTAGCCAAACGTTTTCCTAGTTCCAGCAGAAAAGGAGCTTGATTTCGTTTGAGCTTTGCACTTCTGGGAGCAAAGAGCATTGCTTCTCCTAAACGAATTTTAAATCCCATCGGAGTTTTTAGTACTTCAACATCTTCTTCAGCTGAAGCGACACCCGTTGCTCTTTCGAAAATGCCCCGAATCTGTTCGGCCATTTTTCTAATCATGGCTTCTTGATCCTTTGATATCTGGCCTTCGCTGGTGGGAGAAGTCGTGGATTTCGAACCTAAGTCTGCAGGTTTATCAAAAGGAGTAAACGGGGCTCCTTTTTGAGGAAAAATACTGCCTGCGTGAGTAAAAGATTTCTGGATGCTTTCTACTGCATTTTTATATTTTTGTTTATCAGTGGCACTTAAAGCGTACAGCACTGTGAAAAAAGCAAAGAGCAAAGTAATAAAATCAGCGTAAGACACGAGCCATCGTTCTAGATTCTCATGCTCTTCGTGATGTTTCTTTTTTGCCATTGCTATGAACCTTTAAGCTGCTTTGCTGGCTGGAGCGCCAGCTTCGCCAGCGGCTTCTTTGCCATGTTTACCGTGGTCTCCATGAAGATTGTTGAGTCTATCTTCAATTAAACGGGGATTTAAACCAGCCTGAATGGCTAAAAGGCCAGTTGAAATAATTTCCATTTCTTCTACTGCGTACTTCCCAATTTTCTTTGCCTTATTTCCCATGGGGATCAAAATGAGGTTAGCAAGTCCCACTCCATAAACAGTTGCTACGAAAGCAACAGCAATTCCAGAACCTAGTTTGCTTGAATCGGAAAGATTTCCCATCACGTGAATCAAACCAAGAACTGCACCAATAATTCCTATCGTTGGGGAGAAGCCCCCACCCGTTTCAAAAACTTTGCCTACAGCATTGGCATGTTCTTCAGCTTTAAAAATCTTTTCTTCCATCATTTCTCTCAAGATAACGGGATCGTAGCCGTCGACAATCTTTCGTAGGTTTTGAGCAAAGAAAGGATTTTTAATTCCGCCTACTGATTTTTCGAGAGCCAGAAGCCCCTCTTTTCGAGCTAAATTTGCCAAATCTACAATTTCTTTAATGAGCCCAGAAAAGTCGGGTGCATTCCCTGTGAAAATTTTAGGAGTCAATTTGAGAGCTGCACTGAATTCCTCTCCCGTGCAAGCAAGCATTGTAGCTCCAAGCGTTCCCCCAAAAACAATTAATGCAGCTGTAGGTTGGGTGAGGGCGCTTAAGTGAAGACCTTCAATAACGGCTCCCCCAATCACTGCAAACATACCAAGAAATAATCCCACCATTGAAACTATCATGATGCTTTTCGAGCCTCCCAATTTGAAGTTGAAATACTTCTCTTATAATCCATGAAGGCCGCGACAATCTCTTCCACTGAGTTTTTTACTACTAGTTGAAGACCCGTTGTAAGAGTGATGACGGTATCAGGGGTCGCTTCAATTGTTTGAATCAACTCGGGATTCAATAGAATCGAAGATCCGTCAAATTTAGTAATACGAATCACTCTTTACCTCCACACCCCTTATCGGTAGACTTAGCCATCCCCTTGAAAGAATCAGGGCTTTTTTATTGGGAAACTCTGCATCAAAAAATTCCTTGCGTTGCTCTTATTTTGCTCGTACCGTCTCCCTCACTAACACCATGAAAATTTACACAAAAACCGGGGATACAGGGACAACTGGCCTGATTGGAGGCTCTCGAGTTTCTAAAGGAGCTCCTCGGATCATTGCTTATGGTGAAATTGATGAGCTCAATGCCTGTTTGGGTGTAATTCGGTCGGAAACACCACACGTACCACTAAAAAATGCATTGGGTGACGTCCAAAATCATCTTTTTACTGTGGGAGCCCAGCTAGCTTCCCCCCATTCGGATCCTAAGATTGAGCGGATCACAGCAGCTCATACGGAAAGCTTAGAGCGCCAAATAGACGCGATGCAGCATACTTTGAGCTCCCTCAAGCATTTTATTCTTCCGGGGGGTTCAAAAACGGCAGCTCTACT
>JBJSXY010000258.1:0-6833 GCA_046086625.1 Pseudomonadota bacterium
CGCTCCCGCGTTAGGTATTGGACTCGACTGATCTTTTACTTAGAAAAAAAAAGAAAAATCTTTTTGCTTGATCTTTGGCCAAAAAAACCAATTTAACTGCACTCTCGCCAGTTCTTCCCCCAAGCAGAATCGACTTTCAGGGGAACTCGGAGCTTCATCGCATTTTCCATTTCGGTCAGAATCATTTTCTCAACGAGTTTCTTTTCATTACTTGGAACTTCAAAAACCAATTCGTCATGGACTTGCAAAATCATTTTAGTTTTCAGTTTCTCCTCTTCCAAGCGCTGACTAATTTTTACCATTGCCGTTTTAATCATGTCGGCAGCACTTCCTTGGATGGGAGTATTAATAGCTGCTCGCTCGGCCATTTCCCGTCTCATTCGATTAGCCGAGTTTATTTCCGGAAGGTATCGACGTCGACCTAACGAAGTTGTGACATAACCATCCTGGTGAGCTTTTTTAATAAGCGAATTTAAAAACTCTTTTACTCCCGAATACCGTCTAAAGTAGCGATCGATAAAATCTTTCGCTTCTCCTGGTGAAATTCTTAATGTTTGAGAAAGCCCATAGGGAGTCTGTCCATACACCACCCCAAAATTAATCGTTTTTGCAATTTTTCGTTGTTCGTTAGAAACCTTCTCGACCCCAAAAATTAATTTCCCCGTGTAGGAGTGAACATCCTCGTCGTGTTCAAAGGCTCTTAATAGCTCAGCATCTTGGCTCATGTCCGCCAAAAGTCGCAATTCAACTTGACTATAATCCCCCGAAAAAAACTCACAGCCTTCCTCAGCGATAAAAACAGACCGAATGTCATACCGCGGATCATCGGTCGTTGGAATATTCTGTAAATTGGGATTAGAACTTGAGAGTCTTCCCGTAGCAGTAATGGTTTGATTGAAACTGGTGTGAACTCGCCCAGTTTTTGGGTGAATCTGCTGGATCAAACCTTCCACATAAGTCGATTTCAATTTGCTTAATTCGCGATATTTAAGGATCCACTCACAAATCGAATGCTTTTGAGTCAGTTCGATCAAAACACTCTCATCGGTTGATATTCCGGTCTTTGTTTTTCGAATAATGGGAAGTTTTAGTTTTTCAAAAAGAATCCGGGACAACTGCTTTGGCGAACCAATATTAAATGGTTCTCCAGCCAATTCGAAAACCTTATCTTCGACTGTGGCTTGATCTTCGGAGAGATTCTGCTCCATCTGCTCCAATTTTTTCTGATCGACTTTCACCCCCGCAAACTCCATTTGAGCCAAAACGGGAACCAAAGGGACTTCTATTTTCTCAAATAGTTCCCTTCCACCCATTTTGTCTACTTCACCCATGAGCTTTTCATGGAGTCGGAGCGCAACATCTGAATCTTCTCCTGAATAATCAGTTGCCTTTTCAACAGACACTTCCGCAAAGCTGATTTGGTTTTTTCCCTTACCGGTCACGTCTTCATAGGAGATAGTTTGATGTCCCAAGTATTTGAGAGCCAGAGCATCTAAATTGTGCGGCTCTTCTGGATTAATGAGATAGCTCTCAATAAGCGTATCTGCCACAATTCCCTGCAGACGCACGCCCCAATTTAACAAAATCTGAAAATCATATTTTAAATTTTGACCCACTTTTGGAATTTCGGGATGTTCTAATAACGGCTTTAAATGCTTTCGGACCAGATCAACCGATAGCTGTCCTGAAACAAGCTCATGTCCCACAGAATTGCGATGGCCAACAGGAATGTAGAAAGCCTCACCCGCTTTTGTAGCGAGTGAAATCCCCACAAGTTCCGCGCTATGAATATTGAGCGATGTTGTTTCAGTGTCTACAGAAAGGATATCGGCTTTTCGAATTTGGTCACACACTTTCTTAAGTGTTTCAAGATCCGTAACGGCAAGATACTTCCCAGGTTCAAATCCTTTATCTTCCATTTGAAAATTAAAACGCTTCATGAGTTTTAAAAATTCAAATTGCTCAAACAATTGTTTAAGTTTTGGTAAGTCGGGTCCCACATAACGGCATTCATCCCATGACCACTCAAGCTCCAAGTCTTTCTTCACTCGAGCCAATTCCTGGCTTAAGAATGCGATCTTTTTTTCATTCTTGAGGGTTTCGCGTCGTTTTTCCTGTTTTATTTTATCCAGATTATCAAAGAGAGCTTCGAGCGAACCAAACTCAGAAATTAACTGCGCTGCAGTTTTTTCACCAATTCCAGTCACTCCAGGAATGTTATCGGAGGCGTCTCCCATGAGGGCAAGAAAGTCCACCACCTGCTCTGGCTTTACCCCCAATTTTTCAAAAACACCTTGAGGATCCATTCGTCTATCTTTCATGGTGTCGTAAAGAGTGACTTTATCGTTCACTAGCTGCATCAGGTCTTTATCGCCCGTGATGATATCGACTTCGTACCCCGCTTTGACGGCTCTCTCGGTTAAGGTCCCTATCACGTCGTCTGCTTCGGCTCCCTCAAGCTGCATTCGTTTAATCCGAAAGGCATCGACCATTTTTAAGATCTCAGGGATTTGTTTAACCAAGTCCTCTGGAGGCGCTTCTCGATTGGCTTTATATTCTGGATACAATTTTTTTCTAAAAGAAGGCTTTGGCGTATCAAAGGCTATCACTAAATGTTCTGGCTTTTCCACTTCTAACACTCTCAACAGCATATTGGTAAAACCAAAAATGGCATTCGTGGGAAACCCCTTAGAATTAGTAAGATGTTGAATGGCGAAAAAAGCCCTAAAGAAATAGGAGCTCCCATCGATGATGATGAGCTTAGATTTCATAACTCCCTACACTAAATGCTTTACGGGAGTTTTTTTAGCTCGGAGAGCTTCGAAGACTGCCGGCAAAACAGAAATAACGATAATAGCCAAAATCACCAAAGTGAAATTTTTACGGACCAGTGGAATATTTCCAAACCAATATCCTGCAGCACAAAAGAGAACCACCCAAAGAATGGCACCCGAAATATTAAACAATCCAAAGCGCGAATAGTTCATTTTTCCCACCCCAGCTAAAAAGGGAGCAAAAGTTCGGATGATGGGGACAAATCTCGCAATCACAATCGTCTTCCCCCCGTAGCGTTCGTAAAAGGCTTGAGTTTTGATTAAATACTCTTTTTTTAAAAACCAGCTCTCCCCTTTCAGAACTTTCGGACCCAAATACCGCCCAATCGCATAATTGACAGCGTCTCCTAGGATACCCGCCACACAAAGAAGAGGAATTAAAAGCATAAGTTCTAAAGAACCTTTTCCTGCAAAAGCTCCAGCTGCAAACAACAGGGAGTCGCCAGGTAAAAAAGGGGTAACGACAAGGCCCGTCTCACAAAAGACAATGAGAAACAGAATCAAATAAGTCCAAGTTCCGTATTCAGAAATAGTAGAACTCAGGTGGACATCTAAATGGAGCATGATATCGACAAAGCGAGCGATTAATTCGGTCATAAGCCTTCCCAGTTACAAAGACAGGGTACTTTTGACTCTTCGAGGATAAAAGTAAAGTGAGGTTTTTTGGAGGGGTGCGTTACTTAAAAATGAAAAACACGGCCACAGCTATGAAAAAGAATCCGACCCAGTCATTCCAGCGAATAGCTTCTCCCAAATACCAGAATGAAAATCCGGAGAACACAACTAAAGTAATAACCTCTTGAATAGTTTTCAATTGCGCTACAGTGAAACGTCCATGTCCAAGACGATTGGCAGGAACTTGGAAGCAATACTCCAGAAAAGCAATCAACCAACTGACCAAAATGGCCTTCCAAAGAGGAGCTTCTTTATGACGTAAATGACCATACCAAGCAAATGTCATAAATATATTAGATAATCCCAAAAGAAGGACAGTTTTCATAGGAAGAGATGAGAGATTTAGATTACATCGGCAAAGCTACGTTCCGTTTTTGCGAAGTAAATCATTCCCGAAATAAAAACGATGAGTGTAACGGTAAGCGAGATTCCAATACTAGACCAATCAAAATTCCTTCCAAAAATGATTGAACGATAGGTTTCAATCAACCCCAGCATGGGATTAAGCTTAGCCCAAGTTTGAAACCGTTCTGGAATCACAGTAATCGAATAAAGTATCGGAGTTGCAAACATCCACACTTGAATCATAAAGGGAATGACGTGACCCACATCTCGATATTTAACATTGAGCGCTCCAAGCCAAAAACTGACCCCGGATGACAAAGTAAAAATCCAGAGAGTCACCAATGGAAGTCCAATAAGCCAATCCCATTGGGGGTAGATGCCAAAGAAAAACAAGACAACGCCCATGCAAACAAATGAAATGAGATAATCCACTAATCCGGAGAAAACGGCAGCGAGTGGAATGACTAAACGGGGAAAATACACTTTACTAAAAAGTGCCCCACTCCCCACAAGGCTCATGCTTCCTTTGTTTGTTGCGGAAGTAAAATAGGTCCACGGAACAAGAGCCGCAAATACAAAAACTGAATAAGGAAGACCATCTGATGCCATTTTGGCAACTTTTCCAAAAAGAAATGTGTAAGTGAGACCAGTAAATAAAGGTTGAGCGATCACCCAGGCGATGCCAAAAACAGCTTGCTTGTATCTTACTTTGATATCTCGAAGGCTCAAAAAATAAATGAGCTCCCGGTACTTCCAAAGCTCATGAAGATTCAAGGCTTGCCAAAGTGAAGAGCGATTACCAATAAAAATCTCAGATTGAGTAATCGAGTTACTCATCAAGCTGCCTCCCGAATAAAGAATGGCATGGAGAAGTACCCTTGCCGTTTATGGGGATCTTTTTCAGGGGACGTAATACTCAAAAGGGGAAGATCAGATTCCTGGCCGATGCTATCGTAGAACTGCTCTCCTTCAGCGTTAGTGAGAGAGATTTCAATGGAATAGTCGAGCGGCCCGAGTGCTAAATGGGGAAACTCGAGACGAATTTTTTTTCTTTGCCCCGCTGGAATGAGTTGGTCTGTAATTTTCTCTTTGATGCTCGTCACAACATCCCCAGAGAGGGGATTGCGGATAAGAAACCACAGACTTAATCCTTTAAGATTTTCAATGACAGTATAATCAAGTTCTAGGACAGCAGGATCCTTCGATTCAAACGTCCAACACGGATTATCATTTCGATTGAAAAATTGAACTCGTTCAATTTTTGCAGATTGAACTCCAAACAGCTGCCGGTTTCTCTTGAGGCCGGTACCCACAGTTCCAGCAGACTGGAGAAGCTTCGTGAAACTCGGAAGAACGGCCTCCGTCGGCCCGTCTTCAATAATTTTTCCCTGATCCAAAATTAATACCCGAGAACACAAAGTTCGAATCAATTGCAAATTATGACTCACAAACAAAACAGTGCGATCTCGATTAGCGACACTTTTCATCGCATTGGTGCACTTTTTCTGAAATGCCAAATCACCCACTGCCAATACTTCATCGAGTACGAGGATATCAGGATCTAAGTGAGCCGCGACCGAAAAGGCCAAACGAACATACATTCCGCTCGAATACCGTTTTACTGGTGTATCAATAAATTTTTCAATTTGTGAAAAAGCTACAATTTCGTCAAACTTTTGCTTCATCTCCTCTCGTTTCATTCCGAGAAGGGCCCCATTCAAGAAAATATTTTCTCTCCCTGTCAATTCGGGATGAAACCCTGTTCCTACTTCAAGAAGGCTTGCTAATCTTCCCTTCACACGAATCGTTCCTTCCGTAGGATCGGTAATTCGACTGAGGATTTTTAGAAGAGTAGATTTTCCAGCTCCATTTTTACCGACAATGCCGATGACTTCACCGGGCTTGGCCGAAAATGAGACATCCCGGAGGGCCCAAATAGCTTCTTGCGAGGAATTGCTTTCAGATTTCCCCGTTATCCAGTTTCTAAAATCCTGAGTTTTTGAAACGAGAGTTTCTCTCAAAGTTGCATAGGGAGAATGAGCAAGTTTACCAATAGAGTACTTCTTTGAAACATTTTTAACTTCTATTGAAAAGCTCATAAGAAAAGGGATTTGCGGAAGACTGACCACAACGTCTCGTTGACGTTTTGCGCCTAAGATGAGAAGTCTGTTTCATTATACTATGATTTCGATTTTTGATCCCAACTCTGCCGCGTCAAAAGATTCTGGAGTTTTTGGCCTGCCGTTCCGTCAATCAGAAAGTAGCTTGATTTACCTCCCCGTGCCTTGGGAAGTTACTACTTCTTATGGGGCCGGCGCTTCCCAGGGGCCGCGTTCAATTTTTGAAGCGAGCCGTCAAGTTGATCTTTTTGATTTAGACATTTACCGCCCGTATGAGTGTGGTCTCTATTACTTGAAAGAATCTCCCGAAGTCCTACGATGGAACAAAGCGGGTAAGGAAAAGGCTCTTCCCATCATTGAGTGTGGGGGCGATATATCTGATTCTCCTGAACTTCAATCTAGACTCAGAGAAGTTAATGCTCTGGGAGCTCTACTTAATGATTGGGTTAGAAAAGAGACGCTCTCCATTTTTGGTTCCCATAAAATTCCCGGCATCATCGGGGGCGATCACTCGGTTCCTTTTGGGGCCCTCCAAGCAGCAGCTGAGTTTTATCCCCAGTTTGGAATTCTTCATTTCGATGCTCATAGTGACACTCGACGCGCTTACGAAGGCTTAACTTGGTCGCACGCTTCCATCATGTACAACGTGCTTCAAAATATTCCACAAGTAGCCAAACTCGTTCAAGTCGGCATTCGAGATTTTTGTGAAGAAGAAGTAAGTTTCTGTGATTCAGAAAAACACCGTGTGAAAACTTTCTTCGATTCACATCTACAAAGTCGTAAATTTGAGGGCGCGAGCTGGAAATCAATCTGTGATGACATAATTAAAGATCTGCCACCTGTAGTTTGGATTTCATTT
>JBJSXY010000259.1:0-2829 GCA_046086625.1 Pseudomonadota bacterium
TCCTTCGCTTTAATGATCGGACTTGTTTTTGCTCTCTCTCGTTTTTTTGGAGGAAGAGCCGCTTACATGCATATGGGCGCTGTGTTTGGCACCCTGATGGTAGCTAATGTTTGGGTACGAATTCTTCCTGCTCAACAAAAAATGATCGATGCTACGAAAGAAGGCAGACAACCTGACTTTACTTTGAGTGCAAAAGCAAAGCTGCGTTCCGTTCATAATAGCTACCTCACCCTCCCCGTTCTTTTTTTGATGCTGAGTAACCACTACCCCATGACTTATGGAAGTGAAAAAGCAGGTCTCATTCTTCTTCTTCTCTTTGTTTTGGGTGCTTCAGTAAGACATTACAGTATTACCAAAGAAAAGCCGGGGATTCTGCCAGCGATTTTAATTTTAGTTTCCTTGGGGGGCTTAGCTTATTTAACGATTGAAAGGCCTCAAGAAGAACCCCTAAAAGAGAAAGTCGCGTTAGAATCAGTCACTCCCTTGGATGTTTTAACGACTGGGACTATTTCAGGTACTGTCCGTTTTACTGGATCTGTCCCCGCTCCAAAGAAAATCAGTATCACCCCGGAATGTGCGAGCACTTTGGGGAAATCTTTTTTATCGCAAGAAGTTCAAGTTCAGGGGGGGCGACTTCAAAATGCATTTGTTTGGATAAGTGAGGGCCTAGAGGGAAAAAAATTTGCGACTCCTGCCGAAGAAATCATCGTGGATCAAAGAGGGTGTCGCTACGAGCCTCGAGTGATGGGCGTTCAAGTGGGGCAGCCCATTACTTTTCTAAATAGCGATCCTTTTCTCCACAACATTCATTCAATGGCGAAAAATAATGAAGCTTTTAATCTTAGCCTCACAAACAAGAACCAAAAAATCACCCGAAAGCTCCAAAAAGAAGAAATTATGTTTCGTTCCAAATGCGATTTACATCCCTGGATGAGTGGTTTTATTGGAGTGGTTTCTCACCCCTATTTCGCCGTTTCAAATGAGACAGGGGAAGTCATACTACCCAAAGTTCCTGCAGGTACTTATACTCTTTCGGTTTGGCACGAAACTTTAGGGATTAAAAACCAGAAAATAGAAATAGGCCCTCAAAAAAATACCGACGTGGATTTTATTTTTCCGTAATATGCATTTCTTTATTAAAAGCCAGAATGTTTTAGTTTCTGAAAAAAGCGAGCGCTTTGGAAACCTAAAGCCTGCACTCATTGAAATACAAGATGGACAAATTGCTGCTCTTTTACCATACGAACATTCTGTTTCTGGGTCGCTCATTGATGTAGGTAACAAAGTCGTGATGCCGGGGATTATCGATTCTCATGTCCATATGAACGAACCCGGAAGAACGGAGTGGGAAGGCATTGAGACTGCGACGAAAGCTGCGGCGGCGGGAGGAATAACCACGCTTGTAGATATGCCACTTAATTCCATTCCTCCTACGACTACGGTTTCCGCATTGAAACTCAAAAGGGAATCTGCCCAAAAGACAGCTTATGTGGATTACGGTTTTTGGGGCGGCGTTATTCCTGGAAATGAAAGCGAGCTTGAACCTCTGGTGGATGCAGGAGTTCTCGGGTTTAAGGCTTTTCTAATCGATTCTGGAGTTTCCGAGTTTCCCATGTCACCTCCAGAAGTAGTAGAGAAAAGCCTTCCTCACCTGAAAAAGAAAGGCGTTCCACTTTTGGTTCATGCGGAATTAGATCTCAAAAATGAAGCTCATTCTTTTTCTACCAGAGAATATCGAGATTATTTAGCTTCCAGACCCGACGAGTGGGAAGTAGAAGCCATTCGGCTGATGATCTCCCTCGCAAAAAAAATTAAAACTTCTGTCCACATTGTCCACTTATCTTCTGCCAAAGCCTTGAACGATATTCGAAATGCAAAAAATGAAGGCCTTCCGATTACCGTAGAAACTTGTCCTCACTACCTCACTCTTGAATCGGAAGCTATTCAAGAAGGGGCAACTCACTTTAAGTGCGCTCCCCCTATCCGAGAAAAGAAAAATCAAGATGCCCTTTGGGAGGGTCTTAAAAGCGGAATCATTGATTTTATTGTTTCTGATCATTCGCCCTGCACTCCTCAGCTTAAAAAGTTTGAAACAGGAGATTTTGATGCGGCCTGGGGGGGAATTGCGGGGCTGCAGTTTAGTTTACCGGTAGTTTGGACAGAACTAACAAAAAGGGGATTTGGAATTCCCGAACTTTCTTTTTGGATGTCAGAGAGGCCAGCTCGGTTTTTGAACCTCGAAAGAAAGCCTGGAAGAATTGAAGTAGGTGCAGATGCAGATTTAGTTGTTTGGGATCCAAAAGCTTCATTTACACTTGAACCTTCTCAAATCTACCACCGCCACACAGTGACTCCCTATTTGGGAAAGACTTTTCAAGGAAGAATCGAAAAAACTTTTGTACGGGGACTTTGCGTTTACGATTCAAATAAATTTATAGGGCCCTTGGGCCAGGAAGTAAGGAGAAAAACATGACAAATCCCTTTCCTAACCTCATTGATTTAGCTTCAGAAAGAATTGGCGGGAAAGCCCTTCTCACCAACGATGATTTTTTTGCTTCGAAGAACAATTTAATTAAGGCTGCCGAGCCTATTTTTATTCCCGGGAAGTACACCCCTAAGGGAAAATGGATGGATGGTTGGGAGTCTCGAAGAAGGCGCACCCCGGGCCATGACTGGTGCATTGTAAAGCTAGGGGTTCCAGGAATGATTGAAGGCGTAAACGTTGACACTACTTTTTTCACTGGAAACTACCCTGAATATTTTTCTCTAGAAGCTATCTATCTTCCCAAAGTGGAAACAGTAGCAAGCTTGAAAAAGCCGTCTCTCAAG
>JBJSXY010000260.1:0-8186 GCA_046086625.1 Pseudomonadota bacterium
CGACGCTCTTCCGATCTGGAGTTTGGGGATGAAACCCGTCCAGATTATTTCCTGTTGGGTGTAAAAACTCATCATCTTCTTGAAAATCGGGATCAACTGGGGGGGGAGTTTCAAATCCGCCAAAGGGATTTTCTGGTTGGGGCTCCTCACTGTAACTAAATGGCGTTAATCCAAAACTCATTTGAAAAATGAGAATCGTGATTAGGAGTTGGTTTGTTGTCATAGTTCCCACCTTATTTCACTTCATACGAAATCTGTTGGTCTTGGCCGTTTCGATTCACGGTTAGTTCGATTTTTCTAGAGCCTTTTAGCGCTGTAAACGCTTCAAGTCCTTTGCCGGCATTGTCTAAAACGATCCCATTTACTTCTTTCAGAACATCGCCAGCTCCCAAACCGAGCGAAGCAAAGACGGAGTCTTCCTCAATCGATTGAATGAGAAAGCCTTTCATTTTTCCGCCCTCGATCGCTGGCACTGCTTTTGCCGTTTGTAAAAGGTTTGAAAGATCATTTAACTGGGCGTCTAAAAAGCTTTGTTGAATTTGGTAGCGATTTTCCCCAGCGGTGGAGATTCCCTCTCTGACAGACATTCCGCCGGTACTCAGTTTGCCTGCGAGCATTCCTCCCTCTTCTGGTATTTGAATGAACTCAAATTCTTGAGTGGCTTTCACTTGGAAACACAGACGCTTTCTGTCCACTTTCATGACTTGAAATCTGTTTTCGAAGAAGAGCTCATCTTTTTTAACGGCTTGCTTTTGTGCCGTGCTGGAATTTTCGACTAGAGCTACTGAAAGGGTTTCATCGTTCATTACGATGGTTCCTAATAAATTAAATCGTTGTGTAGTTGGGCGGGCCTGACTCCAGCAATCAAGCATTCCTTGATCGAATGGTTCTGGCACCAAGTTTTCGTGATCGAAAATATTTCGTTGTTCAATGGCACTTAAATCTTCTGTTGGAGTGGGGGCTCTTTGCGCGACCAAGGGCTTGGGAGGAAGGGGAGTGTAAGTGGGTTTAATTAGCAGAGAAGCAATTCGCGAAGCGATTGCGCTTGCTAAAAAAACGGAAAGAATCAGAAGTCCTAAGCTAAATTTGTTTTGATGTTCTGAAATGCTTTCAAGTCGGATTTTTTCTGGATCGAATTTGACATTTTTTAGCTTCGAAGCCCACTCACCTCGCGAACGCTTTCGGGTCACCGTGACAGTCTTCGGCGGCTTTCGGGCAAAAAGGTTTTTAAAAAACTTCTTCATTCGAACCCTTCAAAATAGCTCAATGCGTTTTAAAATAGGGAATTCCAAACCCCGATGGTGCAACTCATGGGCCAAATAGAATTCATCTTTGTAGGTAGGAAAAATCCGGAATTTCTTAGTGAGGAACGAGATCAAAACGGCGAAAAGTCAAAACTGGAATGAGCGCAGAGTCGAAACATGACATTTTGGCAATGAGATGGGGAAATTTTTTGTAACATGACGAACGAACGGACCTTCGCTACAGTGTATAAACATGGTAGATGACCGATTTCATAGAGCTTGTGAGCATTTTGATAACGGAGAATATTTTGAGGCCCATGAAGTGTGGGAAGATCTCTGGAATGAAGCTCACGGGGCAAGACACGCTTTTCTTCAATGCTTAATACAAGTTGCTGTGGCGCTTCACCATGGGCGAAATGGCAATTGGAACGGAGCAAGAAAGCTTTGCGCCAGTGCGTTAGGTTATTTGGAAAAGGGAAGAACTGAGGGAAAAGAAGTTGATTTAGATAAGCTTCAAGATCATGTTTTGGAATTAGAGCTCTCAATTCAAAAACTCATGACGGGGGAGCCCGGTGAAATAAGTTTTTTTAAACTGCCGATGAAATGAAACACAAACACGAACATGATCACGCCGCATCGTCCACCCAAAGACTCTGGTGGGTTTTTTCGCTCTCACTCACTTACATGGTGGCGGAAATCCTTGGAGGGCTTTGGAGTGAATCGCTTGCTTTACTCGCAGATGCTGGGCACATGGCGATTGATTCTGCTGGCCTTGGGCTTGGGCTTTTTG
Source organism: Pseudomonadota bacterium (assembly GCA_046086625.1). GTDB lineage: Bacteria > Bdellovibrionota > FAC87 > UBA2466 > UBA2466 > RFNO01. The sequence goes on from JBJSXY010000260.1 coordinate 2,035, forward strand.
CCGCTTGGATTTCTTTAAAACCACCCACCGATAAAAAAACATTCGGATATTATCGAGCTGAAATTTTAGCCGCCTTTGTAAATGGAATCTTTCTAATTGGTGCTTCTGTTTGGATTGTAGTGGAAGCTTGGAATCGTTTGAGTGCTCCTCGAGAAATCAAGGGCGAATTGATGTCGGGAATTGCTTTAGGGGGTTTGTTAGTAAATTTAATAGGCGTCAAACTTCTCCATCGTCACTCTCATGACAATTTGAATTTAAAAGGAGTTTGGCTTCACTTGCTCTCGGATTTGTTGGGTTCAGTTTCAGCTATTATTGCTGGGGTGTTGGTGTGGCAGTTTGGTTGGCAGTGGGCAGATCCCGTTAGCTCCATCCTAATTTCAGTCTTGATCTTAGTCGGAGCTTGGCGACTGGTGAGTGAAGCAGTTCATGTGCTTCTGGAAGGAGTGCCTCATCGAATTGAAACTCCTAAAATTAAAGAAGCATTTGAAAAAGTGCCAGGAGTAAAAGGTGTGTTTGACTTGCACGTTTGGGCTGTGTCGAGCGGTCTTCATGCTTTAAGTTGTCATGTGACGATTGCAGAGAATGAGGCCTATGCTTCGATGTTAAAAAAGCTGAATGAAATACTAGAGCGCGAGTTTTCTATTACCCACAGCACGATTCAAATCGAGCCCGAAGGTTTTCACCGCGACGACCATCATTGTAGATGAGAGAACCCCCGCAAAAGGAAAGCCGTACCTTTTTATACTTCTGTTGCGAGGTCGAAAAGAACTTGGATGTGTCTTCGAAAGAAAAGAAGATCGGAATCTGAAATGGGGAGAATGCTGTAAAGAGTGCGGCTAAAGAGAGTGTTTGTGATTCGAAGAGATTCATTTATTTTTGGTAAATCTCTTTCTAGGTTCTCAGAATAGGACTCTGAGGGGAGAAAGTCGGGTCTTGCCTTTGGAGTGCAAGACATCATTTTTAAAAATAATCGATAAAAAGCGATGATCTCTTCCCTTGGAGACATTTTTTTCTTTCGTAGAGCGGCAAGTTCATCCAAACAATGGTTAAAAGCCTCTCTTCTGTTTTGCTCTTCCTGTTCAGCTTTCTCTTTTCTGGGATCAACTTTTCTAAGAAATTGCCAAATAATTTTCATTGCAATGAAAAAGAAAGCAGAAATGATCATTTTAGAGATGAGTGAAAAACCCAAGTTGAGTTTCTTAGGCGTCACCAGAGGCGTTGTAAAGGTAGTCAGAGTGGGATCGAGTTTTTTAGCGAAAGTGCCAGCTGCACTTTCCACATTATTATCAACACTCCCCGAGCGCAGCATTTTTTCAGCCTCTTCAAAAAGAGCTTTGTCTGACTTGGATAAGTCTTTGGACTCTGGGTCCTTTACTTCATCGCCCAGAAGCTTCGCGAACTCCTGTCTTTGTTCCGAGGTAAGATTTCGGGAATTGTTAAGGTGTTCTCGAAAACGCGCTATCTCCTGATTAAGAGAATTGAGCTCATCGTCTGTTGGTTCCTCCCCTTGCTCAAGTTTTTCTAATGCCCGCATCGCGCTTGAATTACTTAGCTGAGATTTCCCGAATCCACCTCCATTTCTCGTCGAAAGGGTTCTTTTTAACCGCTTTATTTTGGCTAAGCTCACTCTCCATTCCGCGTCTGATATCTCTTTGCTTGCTTGGACGGCATTGGACCAGTTTTTAATCGGGGTCGCATGGGAGTTTTGAGGAAGCCACTTCGCCCACTGTACATTTATGCTATGAGCCTTCTCCCTCAAAAGAGACGGCTTTTTTGAGGGAAGGAGCCAATTGAAACAGAAGCCTAAAACAAAAATTAATAATGAATAAAAAAAGCAATCCTGCAGCCCCTTTAGGAGGGGAGCCTTAGGATAAGAGCGAGAAGAGGCGTAGGCCTCCATTGTAAACTTAAGCTTTGCCAAAACAAAAAGAAGGCAAATCAAAAAAAGATAAATAGAGAGCCCGAAATAGGAAGCTTGCTCAGCCGTCACAAAAAAAGTCAAAGTGGCCAAGACATTGAAAAAAAGACAAAGCCAGTAATGGTGAGTCGTAATTGCTTTGGAGAAAAAAACAATCATTAGAAGATTGAGCCAAAAACTCCACGTTCTAGGAGCATTTCCCAACGCAGTGTTAGTCAGAAGAGTGAGAAAAAAAACAAAGACGGCCGCAATTCTCATAAACAGCTTTTTTTCAGCCACAAAGGAAAGAAACTGGTTTTCGTCATTAGAGTTTCTGATTTCAGAAACTTTAACTCCGAAAGCCACCCAGAAAGAAGGCTCCAGCGCCCGATTATCTAATTCATTTTCAGGCAGATGGGGGCTTCCTCTCTTAAAGAATTTCTGAAAAGCGAATGCAATTAAAAGCCCCATTAGTAAAGGTAGGCTAAGCCTCAAAGAATCTTGGGGGTAAACGAGAAAAAACCCTAAAGAAAGTGTGAAAAGAAATACAGTTTCGAAAAGCATCTGATTCATGATGGGGTAGACTCCAAAAGCGCTGCAGAAACATTTTTGCTGCGTTTAAGAACCTTAAAATCGAAGCCGCGAAAGGCGAGATTCTCTAAATAGGCAAACTCTTCTTCCAGCGAATGGAGCGCTCGTTGAAAATGCTCGTCCGGAAGCTCGGGGTGGCGAGCTAAAAAAGAAAGCGGATCAATCAGGTAAAGAAGCACTTCAGTTCCCTGAGAACGTAACCGATTGAGTGCTTCAATAAAAGACTGGTGGTGCTTTAAATAAATGGGGCCAATGTGAATAAGAGTGGCGTCATTTGGAAAAAGCCCAAAGTATCTCTCCTCAAGAGGTCGGTAATCGGAGTCGTTTTTTTCTTTTATTCGGGAGACCGTCATCAAAAGATCATTCATGTGGCTTTCGCCTCTCCTTAATTCCGAAACAGAGAAATTTGTCAAAAGTTGCACTGAATTTCCCTCGCGGATTTGCTGGCAAATCACCGAGTTAGTGAGATCTTTAGCATATTCCCAAGTGGAGTCCGACTTCTGTCCAGCGTGGTGAGAAAGATCAACATCCAGTGCCACAACGACATTGGTATTTACCATTTGGTCAAACTCTTTAACTAAAAGCTGATTTCGTTTAGCTGAGAGCCGCCAACTGATGTGCCGTAAAGAATCGCCTTTTCGATATTCTCTTACCCCCTGAAAATTGGCAGAAAGCCCTTTGAAATCACAGATCTGATTGCCGTAATTAAGCGAGAAAGACCCTTTTTTGATGGGAATGGGACTTATCTCAAACACTCGGGGAAAGATATCAATGGGATTTGTTGAATCAAAGCTCACCACAAAATTGAAAATGCCGAAGGGATCTCTTAAGAAAACCTGCAGAGGACCAAAAAAATGCCTTCCCATGCCCCCATTACAAAAAGATTTGAAAGTGATTACTTGCTCAGCCTTTGAAGGAATGGAGGATTCGATAAACTCGGTGTAAAGCGACTGGGTACAGCCGGAGAATGAGTCTCTCACAATACAATCCGATAAAGCAAAGTTCCCATGGTTTGAGATTGTCACTTTGAAAGTGATCCGATCCTGCTCAACAGCTTTCAAGGGAGCCGAGCGTTTTACTTCGATGCATTCGGCAAGTTGTTTTGTTTTAAAGTAAAAAAATAAGAGAACGGCCAGTTCAGTTAAAACAACGACCCAAGCGTCTCGAAAGAAAAACCCGAGGAGTACTCCAGAAATCAAAGTGGCTTTCAAAAGATTGTAACGATTGAAACTTGCTCGTTCTCTAAAAAAATAGGGATCCTTGCCGGAAGTGTCTAAAGAGGGGGGACCTAAAAAAGGAAGAAAAGGTATAAAAGTTACTTTTTTCAAAAAGCACTCCAGAAAGACAGCTAATTAGACTGGTACACGAACTGACTTAATGATTTCGTCAAGTACAGTATCGATCTTTCGAGAAGTTAATTTTGCTTCAGAAGTTAAGACCAAGCGATGAGACAAAACGGGTTTAACTAATTCGAAAACATGCTTGGGACTCACAAACCGCTCCCCTTCAATAAGGGCTAGGGCCTGAGAAGCTTTAGTTAGGGCGATTGAAGCCCTGGGGCTCGCTGGCATTCGAAGCTCTCGATGTCGTCTGGTCGTAGCGATAAGCGCCATGATGTAATCTAAAACCTTATCGCTCACTTCAATTTCTTGCACAGCTTTCTTTAAGTAAGAAAGCCATTCCTCGGAGAGGACGGGCTGCACTTTTTCTATGGGATGTCCCACGTTCTGATTTTTAATTATAGCAATTTCTTCCTCGGGTTCCGGATAGCCCAAAGAGAGTTTCATAGCGAATCTATCAAGCTGAGCTTCTGGCAGCGGAAATGTACCATAGTGCTCTACTGGATTTTGTGTTGCGATGACAAAAAAGAGAGGATTTAGTTTTCTAGTTACTCCATCAACTGAAATTTGACCTTCAGCCATGGATTCAAGAAGTGCAGATTGAGTTCGTGGCGAAGCGCGATTGATTTCATCTGCCAAAAAAACAGTACAAAAGATAGGTCCTTCGAAGAAATGAAATTCTTGATCGGATTGATTAAAGATCGAAGAACCTAAAATATCGGCAGGTAACAAGTCTGGAGTAAACTGAACCCGATTAAATTTTACTTGTGCCGACTTCGCTAAGCTTCGAGCAAGCATTGTCTTTCCGGTTCCCGGAAAGTCTTCCAGAAGCACATGGCCTCCCGAAAGCCAACAGCTCAATACTTTTTGAATTTGTTCTCGTTTTCCCAAAATGACTGATTCAATGTTTCCGATAAAGGAATCAATCATTTCAGATACAGACGGATTTTTAACTGCAGCTGGTTTCATCTTATAAATTATAGCAAATAAATTCCGATCCCCATTGCGGGCCTCGTCAATTACTTTACGGGATTTACAGAGAGGATGATTTCCGTAGAGGTCTGGGGCGAATCTGAGTCTTTAATCGAGATAGTTACGCCAGCACGCCCAGTAAATCCCGAAGCCGCTCTTATTTCAACGCTGCGGCTACTCGTTGTGACGCTTTTCACCAGCGAATTATTGGCTGGATCAACTATATCGGCAGCGGTTTCAGTGCTTGGAATGGAAAGGGTGAAATTGGCAATACCATCCGTGAGGGTGATCTGAGTTTTGGTAACGCCGTTTGTCGAGTTTGAAAAAATCTGCTTATTCGAAATAGAAGCCGTTAAAGTCTTTTTCGTGGCTACCGAACTAAAATCGTGGCATTTACCTTGACCCAGAATGCAGAAGTCCTGACCACACCCAAAGATAAGAAAACCCGAGCAGACCAATAGAACAAATTGAAAAAGCTTACTGCGTCGGAATCCCATATTGATTAAAGTATCTAAAAAGAGTGTAGGAATTGTGCGCCCAGCCTAAGTTGTTGATACTATTTAAAAAAGGTCGCCGCCTCATGGTCGGACTGAGGGCGTAGAGGTTCAGGCTCCAGGTTTCTAACAACTTGACGTCGTTATCGACTTTCGATAATACAGTAACTGTGATTCGCAGCTTTGGAAATCAACTTGCAGAAGACTTGTTTGAAGCGGAGATAACTAAAAACACTCGCAAGTTCCCAGCTGAGTTAAAGCGAACCGCGCGAAGAAAATTATTGTATCTTCATGATGCTGATGAGCTCAAGGATTTGAAAGTTCCACCTGGTAATCGTCTGGAGGCTTTAAAAGGCCAATGGAAAGGTTACCAATCGATACGGATTAATGATCAATGGAGATTGGTGTTTCGCTGGGAAGACGGAAACGCTTATGAGGTTCAAATTGTGGATTATCACTAACGAGCACCGGAAGGAGAGCAGACGTGAGGAATAAAGAAAGACAACCTAAGAACCCTTTTCATCCCGGGGAGATTCTTCTTGAGGAGTTTCTAGAGCCAGGAAAAATAACTCAAGCAGCACTAGCGGATAAGCTTGGATGGACTAGAGCTAAACTTAATGAGTTGATCAAGGGTAAACGAGGAGTGACTGCAGATTCTGCTCTTGATCTTGCTGAAGCCTTAGGAACCTCGGCTAAATTATGGATGAATCTTCAAGCCACTTATGATCTGAATAAAGCTAGAGTAGCTAGAAAAGCAGCCTAAAACGTTCATGCCACAAGATATTGATATTATTAAAAAAAGTGCGCCGCCCCAGAGTCGAACTGGGGGCCCGCTGATTAAGAGTCAGCTGCTCTACC
>JBJSXY010000261.1:0-2145 GCA_046086625.1 Pseudomonadota bacterium
ATCAATTGCTACAATCAGTTTGATGCTGCTTCTCCCTTTGGAGGCTTCAAACAAAGTGGATTTGGTCGAGAACTAGGCGAACATGCTCTCGAGCTGTACACACAAGTGAAATCGGTTTGGGTCGCGCTAGATTAGTTTTTATTGATAATTATCGAGCTTTCGCTGAATCTTATCGTAATAGGGATCGCCAGGACGAGCGTAGTTTTTCGCTCGGTTCCAGTATTGTTTCGCTTCTTCGATTCGATTCATGCTTTCTAAAATATACCCATGTGTATACGCCTCTTTTGCTAATCGATTAAGTTGCTTTCTTGCTCGAAGACTACATTCCTGGGCGGCTTCATAAGATTTATCCCTGCGAAGCATTTCATCGCATAAATCACGGCTCAAGTTGTAATCTCCTTCAGCAAATTTTTCTTTTGCCTGAATTAGGAAAGGCTCAAACTCCTCCTTTTGTTGAAGTCTGGCCTTATCGATGAGTTGTTTTGCTTGATTCAAATACTCAGTCTCACCCTTGATCTCAATCGTTCGGGCCTTCTCGGCTAGATTAATCGTTTCCTGATAGGACTTTTCTTCAAATTTCAGTACGGCCTGTTCCATCAGCTGCGCCACTAACTTTCTCTTTTCCATTTCAGGATCTACTTCCGGGGGTAATTGCTCAATATCTCTGATTTGAAGTTGAGCAGCTCTAACTCCCTTCGCTGCTGTCGCATTTTTGGGATCAAGAACAAGCACATTATTAAAAGCTTCTTCAGCGCGCGAGAAATCTCCTTGCTTTAGATATTCGACCCCATCCTCTAAATAAATTTGAAGTTCCGCATAGCGATCTCGATTAGCTTTTTCAGTCGCTTCTTCTTTCTGTTTTTCTTTTAACTTTTTAATGAGAAATCCTTCTAGTTTCTTGGATTCTTTGTAGTACGGAATCATTGTATGAAGTTCTCTGATTTCAGTGAATGCATTTTCGAAATCTTCTTTCGCTTGATATCGAAGAGCGGTGTTATAGTGGCCCTCTACTTTCCTTTGTGCTTCTGGGGTCAAATCCGAAAACTCTCGGGGAACAGCAGGGCTTAAATTTGAATCAACTACCGGTTGTTTAGTTACTTCCTTGGTCTCCGCAGAAGCCTCAGACTCTTTGGGGTTTTCAGTCGATTGCTGTTGGGGAAGCGCGAAAAACACAACCAATAATACTAAGATCGCTGCGCCTAAAATCACATTTCGTCTGGATCGATTTTTCTTCGTGGGAGCAATCTCCGGCTCAGCTTCATCAGCTGTCGGGACTGACTCGGGCGGATCAGGGACCAATTGAATCGATTTTGTTTGTGCTCCTCCATCAATCAATCGAATCGGGCCGCCTTTCTCCACTCTTCCCAGATCGAGATCTAAAATTAAAAATTTGATTTTGCTTTTTCCAAGTTCAACAATATCAAAACTGTTTAGGGGATGCTCAAGGACTCTTACTCCGTTTACATAGGTGCCGTTTCTACTGTCGAGATCAATTAGGCGATACCCTTGTCCAACCCGAGATATTTTTGCATGTTTTCTTGATAATTTATCATCTGGAATAAAGATATCGGCTTTTCGACTGCGACCCATGGTCATTTCGTAGCCCTGTATGGGAATTTCTGTTCCGGCAAGTGGGCCATCGGTAAAAATTAACTTAGCTACTACCGCTTGATTTTCAAGATCCGTACTGTCGGTCTTTAATGCTAAAGCCCCATTCACTTCAGACTGGTCTGAACTGTAGCGCTCCAACAGTGGAAACTCTTTAATTTCTGCCATCGGCTGTTGAAAAATTTGAGGGGGCTCAAGGGGAGATTCGGGCGTTTCACCAGGTGTCTCGGCTAGATCCGCCGGCGTTTCGGGAGTCTGAACGGGGGCTTCCTCTGGGGCCTCCATCGGAGAGGCTTCAAAGGGCATCTCTTGCGTCTCAATTTGAACCATCAATTTATAGGTTCCAATTTGAATTCTATCTCCATCAACAACTTCACCTGTTTCGATTCTCTCTCCATTCAGCTTCAAATGACCCGAGCTACTCATGTTGGTGATATAAACTGAGTTCTCGGTGACTCTAATTTCTAAATGACTCCGGCTGATATCTTTACCCTCTAAAACGAGATCGGAAAACTCAGACCTGCCGACTCGAAAAAC
>JBJSXY010000262.1:0-4742 GCA_046086625.1 Pseudomonadota bacterium
GAAATCAACGAGTACTACATGGTCACTGGCGCGCTTTGGTCGCGCGCAGGAATGAATCCTACTAGTGGAATGTTATGCATTGGCTGCCTAGAAAATAGAGTTGGCCACGAGCTGAAATCTTCACATTTCAAGGAATGTCCACTGAACTGGCGCAATGTGCTCTATCCAGGAATGGCCTCAAAAAGATTGCTTTCGCGCTATGTCAACGGTGGACCTAGGTCTAAATGGAAAGCTGGGACAAAGCGTTGCCTGACTCAAATTCTAAAAAACAACAACTGGGCGCTGCTTGCCAAGCTCACATTGACTGAGCATTTGTATGAGAAAAAAGGAATAAAATACATCCCAAAGGAGGAGCAAGATGGCGATAACTGAACCAGCTATTGATTGGTGGGTATGTGACTGTGGGAATAATCCAGGAGCCGACGGATTCTACCCTTGCAACGAAAAAGGCGAATTAATGGAACCAGATATCGGCGGCGGCTGGGACGAGACGTCATACGTGTGCTACCGCTGCGGCGATATTATTAATCAAAATACGCTAGCTGTAATTGGCAGCGCCTGGTACTGGGGAGAAGCTCGTGGGAAAATTTAATTTTTCTGGATTATCTGACATCGAGGTCGACGACATCCTGGAGCTCAAAGCTGAGCTCGAGGCGGACGCGTTGTGGCTCGAGGAACAAATCAAAAAAGATGGAATTTTAAAGAACCGCGCGGCCGGCCAGGCGCCTGAAGAAAAAGAGGAAAATCAATGAACATATACGTAGCTCTGGGTATACATGCAATTTTTGCAATTTTGTGGTTTTTGGATTCGCGCACGCTGCAGCGGCGGAGAGTCATCAGGACCTACTACCGTGCTGAAGAAGCAATGAATGCAATGCTGACGGACGCAGCAAAAACCCTGGTCACCGAGCTCGATTCCTGGCGGCTAGAAAAAGATAGAAATAACGCATCAAGTCATGAGGAGCTGCATGAGCTTTCCCAGAAGATGGCGTGGGAAGAGATGAAATCTCGACTCAATCACCCAACCAACAATCGAGCGGACCTCGATATCGATATTTCTCACATTCTCGATGACAAGCTATCGAAGCAGCCAAAGAAGAAAGCCGGCCCATGGCACCTCATCGTCGATAAGGATTTGTTTAACCGAGAGTTAGGTGGACCTAACTCAGGTATGTGGAAAAAGCCAAAATCTGACGAATAGCTCCCCGGGAAAAAGAAACCCCAGGGGAGTCATCCACTCGTCACCACCTACCAGAAACGAAGAGACTGCAACCCTGGGGTTAACTCCATTCCGGTGAAAGGGGGAACTCCGGAAGGAGCCCCGCTAACATAGCACGATTTTTATTGTTTTGATGTAAATACTTTAAAAAAATCAAAACGGTTGAAAAAAAATTTTCTGATTTGCGGCCATGGTGGTTGACGGTGGTGGAAGAACCTGCTAGCTTGAACCGCCATCGACCAATAGGTCGGTCCAACGTGTCGACACATAACGTGGGAAAACCTACATGCCCTGAAAACTTTCTGGAAACAGAAAGTCTAGCCGGCCACGCCCCCACGAAAGTTGGCAAAATTTCAAAGGTTCCCCCACACCCCCTCCAAAGGAGGGGTTCTTCTATTGTTCATTCAAGAAATTTATCCTTGGTTGAAAGTAAGAAGAGGTTGGTTTAATCCAACTATTTAGAGTGTTTTCATCTACCTAATTTAGTTTTCTGTTTATTAATTTCTGCCAATTTTATTTTCCGATTTTGTACCATTACTGTCTTGATAAAGATTGACGGTGGCGGAAAGCGACGATAGGATGTGTCTATGGTTGATGAGCTGTTCCCTCGCCCAAAGAAGAAGCGCGGTCCAAACCAACACACCAAGGACCAGCGCGAAGCGGCAGCAACAATTTCCCAAGACGCCATAAAAATAGTTTTCGACTATTGGAAAGAACGCCATTCCAAGAGGGCTGCAGTCCTGGACGCCAAACGCGCGGCAAGAATTGGATGGGCTATCAAGAATTACGGAATAGACGTCTGCAAGGACGCCATAGAGGGATGCCTTGTCTCTGATTGGCATATGGGCAAGAACCCCAACGGCAAGAAGTACAACGACATCCATAACATATTTATTGACGCTCAGCATGTCGAGATGTTTCTAAGGAAGCTGGAAGAAAAGACAGGCAATAGTGCTCGAGACGAGTGGATAGGCGGTGGTGGATGAATGTTGCCGGCAAGCCCAAGCCACGCTGTGACTGCGACTGGGAAGCAGTCTCTCGCCCACTACGCTGCAACGAAGAGGACGATGACGAATGAACCGACATGAATTAGTGCAATTAGTAGAGCAGGCCTACGCTACCTACAACCAGCAGCTCCCAGCAGCAGAGGACAGACTAAAGACTCTGTATTCGTCCTGGTATGAATTACTCCATGACCTGGGGTACGAAGAGACAAAGAGGGGCTTTCTGCAGCTAGCGGTCAGTGCCCAGTTCATGCCCAGGCCTGGGGAGATACGTCGTGCCACAATTAATAGGCGTACAAAAATGACCCCATTCGATGACCCCCTTGTTGCTTGGGGTAAATTTCTTACCGTAATTTCTAACGTCAATTCTGGTGTGGGTACTCCAGTGGAGATGTCAGATGCCCTGCGCGCTACAGTGAAGGCACTAGGAGATGCGGCATGGGGAATGCACACCAACTCAGATAGAGAAGCTTTCTGCCAGACATACGAACGAATAGTCAATGAAATAGATATGCACCGTTATTCAGTACCCGAATTGGATGAGAGTAAATGAATACCCCAAAAATAATCTACCTATTTTTGTCTACTGGTTTTATTTACTTCGTTATGTATTCCCGTATTTCTTTTTGGCTGAGAATATTTATTGTCGTGTCGCTAGTAGTTGCAATGAGGTCAGTCATCCTGGGCTAGCTTCTGGTTTGTGAAGAGAAACCCAGGCAGACCAGCACTCATTCCAACAAAGCCAGTAGTGACGCTGACATTGCGCGTCACAAAAGAATTTAAAGAAAAACTCATGCAGCAAGCCGGCGCCGTCGACTTGAGCTTGACTGCATACATTGAATCGCTGGTCGAGCGAGATGGGCGCTAAAAGCAAGAAGACCAAATATCTCGACAGCTATGTCACCCTCAACATCCGGGTGAAAGGCCACATAAAAAACGAGATAGTTGAGTACGCAAACAAACAGGGAATATCTGTAAATCAATTGTGCATCTATGCACTCTATGAATTCGTCCGCAACCAAAAGGGATTCCCTACTCCCGGCTCTGCACAGTTCTCAGTACCAACAGTGGAAGAGCAAGTGTTGGCGTATGTGCGTGGGGAACAATTACTAAAGCCGTGCGGAAAAAAAGATTGCCAGCAAAAAATTACCCAATTAAATGAATGGCAATTTTGTGAGACTTGCAATTTGCGCATTATGTAATTTGTAATTACAAAAAATCGAAAAAAACTTTTTGAGACTGCCAGCGCAGGATTTTTGCCATTTTTCAGGTTTTCTTTTGGACTGAGTCCAGATACCGTTCGCTTCGCCAGCAGCAGGTCCGGACTACCGGGGAACAGTCAGAGCAATACAAAGCCTGTGGGACCCATATCTCCCCATTGCTCCTGCTGGCACTTACTCTGTGCTAAGTTGCTCTCGTCCACTCGGGCCAGGATTAACTCGCTTGGTGGTCGTGCCATTTTCTACCGAAGACTCCTTGCTTCGGGTGCATGACCCCTCCTCAGGTGAGGTGCCCGGGTGGACATTTATCCTCCCCACATCTGTGCGAGCGTTGGCCGTATCGGCTTTATCTTTCTTCTTCTTTGTTCTGCTGCGAGTTGTCTGCTTGTTAGTCCTGCCCACACTCCGTGCATATCAGCTGGTGGGAACTCCAGTGCATACTCCAAACAGTGCTTGCGTACTGGGCATGCCCTACAGATGGTTCGTGCCTGTGCGATGTAAGTAATATCCTTATGCTGTTTGGGGAACATTAGTTCGGTCTTTCCCTTACAGGCTGCCATTCCAAACCAATCCTTCTTAGGTATATCTATCTGTGGAACTGGTTGGCTATTTTTATTAGGTAATTTTTGTTTGGATATTTCTTTCTTGCTTGTCACAAAATCTCCTCAGAGAAAAGATGAATTTCTTATCTCTTTGGGTAATTGCTACTAGATAATTCCCTGTAGGTGGTGGTCAAGTGGTTGTTGGCTTTGGTTCGTACTATGCCTTACCCCCCTGTGACTGTGCCTTGCCCCTACCGGAAACCTTTGTTTTATCCGGGTTGCTTTTTATAAAGACTCTGGATAATGTGTGTGTATGGCTTTTGCTGATTTTGTGTTGTCAGTCGTTATCTGGTTCTCCCCGTACTCTGACGCAGACCAGCCTTTTGGGGACATGGGGGTGCTCGGTACGGTGAGGTTTTACTTCCCTCTAGCGTTATCTCTTCTCCCTGTATTTGGGTATAGAAGGCTTAGGGGATTACGCGGCCTTTGGAATCCGTGAAAGGAAAAAGCGGCGCTTTCTTTCTGGTCCTAAACGGACTTATCTAGTGAATCTTCGTAAAGCTCTTGAGCAACTGCCGTTACAAGGTCAAAATCTTGATGTTCTTCCATCGGGATGTCGGCCATAAATATTCTGCCGCTTGCTGTTAGTTTATTAAACGACAACTCCATGTATTCCTCGATTACTTCTTCTTTTTGGTCGAAGAGGTCTCGTGACATATCTAGTTACTCCAGTCGGGTTAAATTTATCCAGAACTAG
>JBJSXY010000263.1:0-11416 GCA_046086625.1 Pseudomonadota bacterium
ATTAAAAGAGCAATCGCAAAAACGCTAGGCTCAGGCCAAAGCGTCTCGGAAGTCAGACCAAGTTCCGATCCCATTGATGTTTCGCACATTATTGATTCGATCTCGTAAAGGAATCTGAACTTTTACGACTGTTCTAATTTGACTCGGAAGACAAGGATTGTTGACTGAAAAGATCGAAACTTCTTCTTGTCCGTCTCGATAATAATCTCTCCATTGACTTAGATCTCGCGAGTAAGGCTCCAATGAAAGAATGTCTTTAATAGCAATTTTTGGACACCGATAGATCCAGTGAATCCACCACATATTCAACTGAGAAGAGATAGACTCAGTTTTATCGCGTTTCAGCACCGGGGCACCCGATAGTTGCTCTTCGGGCTTAAGAGCCTCTAACACTTTGAAAAAGAGCTGATCAAGCGCTTCTTGAATATGGGTATGGGCCGCAAATACAAATACGGGTTTTTCATCCGTTCGCTGTCGTGAAACAGCAACTAAGCCTACCACCCAAGCCTGAGTACTGTTGGGATAAAATAAAAGATGAAGATCATATTGCTGCAAGAGAAAGAAAGGCGCTTTCGATCGAATGTACTGATTCGCTCCAACAATCAACATCGGATTTTTCATTGATTGAGAGTAACGGCGGAGCGTCGTTGTTTTTGCCAATTCGACAAGAGCATTTAAAGTTGCTTCTTCCCGATTCTCCCCTGCTCCCATGACGCTCACGACATTATCTAGTTGTTGCTCACGGTTCATGAGTTCAAAATCTCCCGATTGGAGCGATTCAGCAGCAATCAATTCCCCTCGACGAAGGCGCAACGGTAAATCCGTTTGTATCGCTTTCTTCATCCATTCATCGACTGCTTTCTTTCGAGAAATTTCTTTGTCACGCTCCACGGCAAAAACAGTGAGGGTTTTCTCAGTTAAAGGGCAATCTCCGGTAACACGAGTAAGCCAGAGGTTTCCATCAGGCGTACCAAAGCGGGTACAAAAGATTTGGGTAAGAGGAGAAAAAGCATAGTTAGTATTTTTACTCGTAGTAGCGGGGGCCAAGTAATTCATTTTTTCACAGGAACACCGAGGATGGGGAAACACGATAGCTTCCATTCTAATGGCAGTACCATCGCGAGAAATTTCATAAATGACATGAGCAGAATTTTCAGTAAGCAGATCTGCAATCAGATCTCTTCGAATAGTTAAATCTGAGACAGATGCATGTTGAGCCCAAACATTTCTTTGCTTGAGCCAAAGTAACACGCAATTGGAACAAGGAGCGCCCTGCTCTGGCTCCCTAGCCAATCCAAGAAGAAATCCGTCTTTTACTTTCAAGACATAGGGTTTTAAATTCGTTGGCCGCTTCCAAAAATCACCACGTAACACCACGTTCTGCTCTCCTCGTGAGGGGTCTTTAAGATGGGCGCATTATAAGTACGGGTGTGCTCTGAAACAAGAGACATTTTTCGGCACTGCGTTAATCGCTACCGCTTTTCTTCTCCCGCTCTAAATCGCAAACGAATAGGCTGGCTCTTAAATCCCAGCCGATTCTTGATCTGATTCTCCAAGTACCGCTGGTAGCTTTCAGGTAAGTTGCCTTTTCTATTCATGAAGAAAATAAACGTGGGCGGACTGGTTCTTACTTGGCTCGCGTAGAGAATATTAAAGTTACCATTACCCGCCGCAGGGGGCGGATTTCGGCTAATGACATCTTTCACGAACCGATTGAGATCTGAAGTCTTGATTCGCTTTTGACCTTGGTCATAGAGCTTTACCACCCAAGACATAAGGCGATCCACATTCCATCCAGTTTTAGCGCTCAAGGGCTGTGTCTTAAATTGCTTTAAGTACCTGGCAAAATCAGAATCCTTAACAAAGCTTCGGCGCTTCTCACCCGATAACTTATCCCAAAAATTCAACAGAACTACGGTGGGTTTCTTTTCCCTCTCGAGGAGAGATAAAAGTCGCATGTCTTGATCTGTGATAGCTTCACTACAGTTAATGAGAAGAAATACGACATCTGCTTCTTTCAAAGCTCTTGTAGCCGCGTGAATTGAAAATTGTTCTAGACTCTCTTTTCGGCTTCGGGGTCTTCGCATTCCCGCTGTATCTAAAATACGAACTCTGCGGCCGCCCACTTCAATTTCAAAACTCACCGGATCACGAGTGGTGTGGGGGATGGGACTCACTCTAGAAACTCTCTTGCGGCAGAGCTTATTCATCAACGTAGATTTACCGGCATTGGGTCTTCCAATGAGTGCTAGTTGGATTGGTTTCTCTTTTTCTTCAGCCCCCTCTTGAGGAACTCCCGCTTCTAGTCGACACCAGTCTTTTAAAGAATCAAGCCCGTGACGATGAGCTGCGGAAACTTCAATGATATTTTCAATTCCTAAACCCGCAAAATCTTCTGTCTTGTTGGCTGAACTTCCCTCGCACTTATTAATGACAAGCAAAGTGGGTTTTTCAGTTTTTAAAATCTCCTGCTTTAACCACTTATCAAAAGGGGTCATGCCAGATTGAGCATCCACCACAAATAAAAATACATCCGCAGCACTCATGATCTCTTTTAGGGCTTCGGAATTTCCCTCATCAAAAATTCCCTGACTATCCAACAGCATCAAGGGAGCCCATCGCACTTTCTCACGAACTAAATCCATTGTGGTTCCTGGCCGATCAAGAACGATCGTCCGACGGTAACCCAAAAGCGCATTGTAAAGGCTCGATTTCCCAACATTTGGTCGACCGATGAGTGCAAAGGATTTCATTGATCCAACTCCAGGTAACGATTTACAAAACGCGAATCTTCTTTCCACTTCTTTTGAACTT
This sequence comes from Pseudomonadota bacterium, assembly GCA_046086625.1. Lineage (GTDB taxonomy): Bacteria > Bdellovibrionota > FAC87 > UBA2466 > UBA2466 > RFNO01. Next base: position 2,815 of record JBJSXY010000263.1, read on the forward strand.
GAACATGGAGTTTCAGACAAATCTGTTTGCCTAAGAAAGACTCCATTTCTTTTCTAGCTTCAATGCCAATTTTTTTCAGCATTTCGCCCTTCTTCCCAATCAAAATCCCCTTTTTGGAATCCGAGTCGACATGAATAACAGCTCGCACAGTCGGTATTCTATCCCCACCTACTTCCTCAATCTCAATCCACGATGAGTAAGGAACCTCTTCATGAGTTGCATGGTAAATTTTTTCTCTCACAAATTCAGCCAAGTGAAATTGAGCACTTCGGTCGCTCACAGCACTTCGAGGATACAGCTCTTCACCTTCGGGCAATACTTGATTAGCAATTTTCACAAGCCTATCCACGCCGTTTCCATTTTTTGCTGAGACAGGAATAACTTCTTTAAAAACATTTAATTCCCAGACAGATTGAATCAAAGGCAGAAGTTGTTTTTTGTCGATTTTATCCACTTTATTAAGAACACAAAAACTTAATGACGGATCTTTCAGCTGTGTGACTTTTGTTTTTAACTTTAATACCTGATTGAATACTCGAGGATTTGACGCATCAAAGACCCACAGAACCGCATCACAACCGGCCGCTTTCTGATCGGCCACATCATTAAGCAATCGTGCCACTCTATCTGGATGTCTCTGATAGCCGGGCGTATCTGTAAAAACCACTTGTCCCGAATCCAAGTTCAAAATACCGCTCACTCCATGATAAGTCGTTTGCACTTTTTGTGAGACAATGCTGACTTTTCTTCCAATGAGCGAATTCAACAAAGTAGACTTTCCTGAATTCGTAGGGCCCACAATTCCCATGAACCCACTGACGCGTTTGTTACTCTTTTCTAAATTCATAATCCGTAAGTCTCCAAAGCATATTGAGCAGCTTTCTGTTCTGCTTCTTTTTTACTGCGCCCTTCCCCGTGTGCGATAATTTGCCCCGCAATTTCAATTTCTACACGAAAGTGCTTTTCATGTTCCAGGCCCCAAACATCTATCACTCGATACAACGGCGTTGTTCCATGTCTTCCCTGAGTAATTTCCTGCAGAAATGTTTTTTGATCGAGTTCTTTTCGATAAGTCACATCATCTTCCGAAAGAGATTCAAAAGAAGTTTTGTAAACCTTAACTAAGAAATTTCGTACCTTTTCAAGTCCCCCATCTAAGTAGAGGGCCCCCATCACCGACTCAAATATTCCCGCTAAAATGCTTTTTTTCTCATTTCCTCCACTTCGCGCTTCGCCCTTACCCAAGAGGATCCACGTACCCATATTCGATTGTTTAGATAGATCCGCTAAGCTTTTTCGACTTACCAACTGGCTTCTCCACCGAGAAAGCTGCCCTTCTGAAGCTTGAGGAAACAGGCTCCAAAGCTTCTCGCCAATTATCAGGCCAATCACCGCGTCTCCTAAAAACTCCAACCGTTCATTATCCGTTTGGCTTCCCTGCTCATTTTTGAAAGAGGAATGGGTTAGAGCTTCGAGTAACAAAGCTCTATTGGAAAAGACATGATCAAGCGTTTTTTCTACTTGCAATAGAAGATCGCTACGTTCATCGAGCGTGTTTTTGTCAGCGACAGAGCCCAGGAAAACCTCACTGCTAGTGACCCCTGGATTATCTGGGTTTTCTAACCAAAGCCCGGATAATTCAACGGTCAATTTTCTAAAGTCCGCTCTTCTAGCAAAACCGGCGAACTAACTCAAGGGGTATGTGATTTTTATTCTTATTTTCAATGGCTTACAGCTCAATCAAAAGGTGTTTCTTGAGGCTGATCTCATTGACACCGAAGGCAGCTCAGAGCTAGTGTTTTGGAACTTTTAAAGTTCTCGAGGACAGGCATGAAACTTCCACCCATGGAATGGATCGAAAAAATGATCCGAATTAATTCCACTACTTTTCAAAGCAACGAAGAGTTGGTGCGATTTCTCATCCCCCTTCTCACAGACTCGGGTCTGAAAGTTGAGGAACAAACGGTAACGGAAAATGGCACTCGCTTTAAGAATTTGCTGGCTTACAGTCACTCTTTAGAAACTCCTCATTTGTTAGCTATGAACACTCATTTAGATACGGTGGATGCGGGAGATTCCAATCAGTGGACAAAAACTCAAGGAAATCCATTTCAGGCAACCCGACTAAGAGATCGAATCTATGGATTAGGAACAGCGGACGTAAAATTAGATTTTTTATGCAAGCTTTGGGCATGTCGACTCGCTAAACCATGGAAACGCCCTTTTGTGTTGGTCGGAACGTATGGGGAAGAACGCGGCCTGATTGGGATTCAGGAGTTGTTCAAATTAAAAAATTTCAAACCCAAATACGCTTTGGTAGGCGAGCCCTCCAATCTGGAGCTTATTTATGCCCACAAAGGCCATTTGATTTTTTCTGTAGTGATTCCTCGATCCCCCGAACCCAAGTCCCCTCAAATAACATCCAAAAAGTGGAAAGGGGTTTCAGCTCATAGCTCCACTCCTGATTTAGGCGACAATGCCCTCATGAAGGGACTTACTGATATTTTTAAACGCGGCTTAGGGATTAGCTCTCTAATTGCGGGAACTAACTTTAATAAAATTCCGGACAGCTGTGAGGCCCTTATCGTTCCTCGGCAGAATGATACTTCCCGTATGGTTTTTAAGCTCGTTCAATTTTTAGAGGATCTTCGACAGGATTTTAGAATGAGAAAAGATCCTCGTTTCAATCCTTCAACGTCTTGTTTAAGTCTGAACCAGGCCAAAACACACTTGGACAATATCGAGTTTATTTTTGATATCCGAACTCTTCCTGATGTGAGCCATGAGCGTCTGGAGAAAAAGGTTCGCGAGGGTGTAGCCAAATTTGGAGGAATGGTGACTCAAGTGACTTCGGATGCCTCTCTGAGAGGTCAGAAGAATAGTCGCTTTTTAGTTCAAGCGACAAAGGCGCTCAAAGCCTGTGGAGTGAAACCAGTCTTGAAAACCAAAGCGACATCAACGGAAGCAGCTATTTATCAATCCAATGGCGCTAGCGCCATTGTTTTTGGGCCGGGCATTAGCGTGGGAAATGCACATCGCCCCAATGAGTTTAACTCAATCAAACAATTGGAAGTAGCTACTCGCTTCTATTCTCAATTACTCAGAAGCCCTGTAGGTGAAGCATGACGGAGTTCGACTTTCTCATCCGAAGTGTTCGAGAATCAGACTTGGAAGAATTAGAGCGCCTCAGTGAACTCGTTTATTTTATCAACCTCCCTAACAACCGAGATCTTCTCAAAGAAAAGATTCGAAAATCAGTCGACTCTTTCAATGGACTAATTGAAGACAAGTTTGAACGCGAATACATTTTTGTTTTAGTAGATCAAAAAAACTCGAGAGTGATTGGAACTTCCATGATTATTGCCCGACATGGCAGTCCTGATAGTCCTCACATGTACTTTGAGTTAAAAGAAAAACAGAAATACAGCGAAACCATCCATGCAGGTTTTATTCACAAGGTTTTAAGCCTTAAGTTTGATTCAGATGGTCCAACTGAAATTGGGGGACTGGTCATCGACCCCAGCTATCGTGGTCACAAAATCAAACTGGGGCGCTTACTTTCTTTCTGTCGATTTTCCTTCATGAAAATGAAGCGACGATGGTTTAAAGATCGGATCCTTTCAGAACTCATGCCGCCTTTATCGGAAACCGGCGAAAGCTTGCTGTGGGAAGCTCTGGGCCGAAGATTTACAAATCTGTCTTACCAAGATGCGGATCTGCTCTCTCGCAAAAACAAGGAGTTTATTACATCTCTTTTTCCGAAAGGAGATATTTACACGGTGCTGCTCTCCGGTGAAGCGCGAGATGCCATTGGCAAAGTTGGGCCCGATACTGAACCTGTAAAACACATGCTTGAAAAAATCGGCTTTAAGTGGCGTGAACATATCGATCCTTTTGATGGAGGTCCTCATTATTGGGCAGACACGGATAAAATAACCCTGGTCAGTCAAACTAGGAAATTCCATGTTCACCGAGAGCCTTTAAAGGGACGAACCAATGAACGGGCCTTAGTCAGCTTTTTTAAAGAGGGAGAATATCGCTGCATGCAATCCCCCTTTGAAATCATTCGGGGCAAGGTACAATTACCCAAAGCAGTTCTAGAGTTATTAGAACTTAATGGAGGCGAAGAACTTTTTATTCTTCCAATTGAATCATGAATAGCCCTCGGACTTACTTAGGAAATTATATAGGCGGTCATTTTGTTACAGTGTCGGACCCTCAGGGCGTTATTTGGAGCCGAAATCCTGGAAATCTGGATGAGAAGTCTGTTGATTTTCCTTTCTGCAATAGTCATGTCGATGAAGCTGTGCACGCCGCAAAACGAAGTTTCCCCATTTGGAGAAGATTGACTGCAGCTGAGCGGTATTCTTATTTGAAGCGCTATAGAGAAATTTTATTCCAACGCTCAGAGGCCTTGGCGTTTTTAGACAGTTTTGAAATCGGTAAGCCCCTCTGGGAATCTCGTCAGGAAATTATGGACTGCCTGAAGGTTATCGATCATTTTCTTCAGTTGGGAAGTCAGACCACTTTAGAAACAAAAGTGCCCGATGCTAAGCTTGGAATCGATGGAATCGTTCGACACTTTCCTATTGGAGTCATTGCAGTTGTCTCACAATCCGTCATGCCCTTAGTTTCTATCCATCATCACTTTATCCCAGCTTTACTCAACGGAAACACTGTGGTCGTTAAAACGACTAAATTTGCACCCGGACTGGGACAAGCGATTGCGGAATGTATTCAGGAAGCGGGACTTCCCGCGGGCGCGTTTAACTTTCTTCAGGGAGATGGAGATATTGCTCGTCGTCTCACTGGCCATCCAGAAGTAGATGGGGTGTTTTTTACGGGAACACCGGAAACAACTATCGCCATAAAAAAACAGTTGTTAAATGATTATTGGAAAATCCAGGTGATCCAAAGTGGAGGCAAAAATGCTTCCGTTGTTTGGAATGACTGCAATTATGATTTGACTCTCAGGTGCCTGCTTCTATCCGCTTTTTCGGCTTCCGGACAACGGTATACGAGTACCAGCCGAATTATTGTTCATCGAAGCATTTTCGACAGACTCCTGAAAGACTTTCATATCCAATGTAAGAAATTATCGATTGGATATGGATTGGCATCGACAAAGCCTCTGCCATTTATGGGCCCACTCGTAAGCGAACGCTTATTGGACGACTACGTACGTTACCAAGGCATCGCAGTTCGGGAGGGCTGCGAGGAAATCATGCGTGGAAAACCTCTGGAGCGAAGTCCGAAGGGGTACTATGTTTCCCCCTCCATTTATGCGATCCCAAAAGCGGATCCTAAAAGTGTTTATCAAAACTCTGAGTTTTTTGGTCCGCAGGTTTCATTTTATTCCGTTTCGGATCTGGATGAAGCTATAGAAATCACGAACCAAACCCAATTTGGACTTGTTTCATCACTCTTTTCTTCCGATCCAAAACATTTCGAACATTTTGTTCACGAAGCTAAAGTAGGCGTCTGCCACTGGAATTTACCCTCAACGCAAGTCAGTTATAAAATGCCGTTTGTGGGACTCAGAAAAAGTGGAAACATGCGGCCGATGGGTTCATTTTCAAATTACCAGTGCACTTATCCAGTTAGCAGTCTTGTACTTCCGCCCGACTCCCTGGACAGTTTTACATTGCCTCAAGCACTCTCGGACTGGATATAATGGATCAACCTTCTCGCATTATGGCCCTAGACATTGGCTCTAAACGTACGGGAGTCGCGCTTTCCGATGAAACCCGTTTGTTTGCAAGTCCCCACGTCACCATTGAGGAAACGCAAATCAAACCATGGCTCAAAAAAGTTCAAGAACTGGTTGAAAAAAATCAAGTGGCTGAGGTTTTAGTCGGACTTCCACTCAACCAGTACGGCGAAGAAGGAAAAGATGCCTTGAACATACGTCGCTATATCGCAGCGTTACAAGAGGGGCTTCAGATCCCTGTGATAGAATGGGACGAACGTTTTACGACTGTCCAAGCAGAGCGCACTTTAATTGATGCTGATTTATCAAGAAAAAACAGAAAGAAAGTGATCGACCAAATAGCTGCGTGTATTATCCTTCAAGGATATTTAGACAGTTTAAAGTTCAACAAAAACTTGGAAACACCCTCGTGGGAAAACGACTAAACGTGACCGGATCTATAAAGTCAGCTCTTGCCGGCATCACTATTGTTGTAGGATTAGTTTGCGTAGCTCTTCTTTTATTTCTTCTAAAAGGAAGCCCCAGTTCTGAAACCAAAGAGGTCCTTATTCCCCGGGGTCTTTCTCTTCGAGCAGTTTCTGAACTTTTATCCAAGGAAGGGATCGTTCAGCATCCACTCGTTTTTCAGAATCTGCTTCGTTTGACTCGGGGAAACAAAAAGGTTCGGGCCGGTGAGTTTCGGTTTCGCGTTGGAGCGAATCTTTTAAATACTTTAACAATTCTTTATAATTCCGAGCCCATCACCCACTCAGTAACTGTCCCCGAAGGGTGGAATGTCCGACAAATTGCTGGCCTTATCGAAGAAAAACGACTGGGCCGCTCTGAACGTTTTATTCAATTAGCACTTTCTCCCGATTCAGTTAAAAAATATCGCCTTTCTAGTCCTCACTTAGAGGGATTTCTTTACCCCGACACTTATTTATTCTCTCGTGTTGATGGAGAGGACAAAATTTTGGAGACGATGGTCACTCGATTTTTTCAGGAATACAACTCACGTTTCAAAGCCAAAGTATCAGCTTCGGGCATGCCTCTTGAAAAAGTAGTGACTCTCGCGTCTATTGTAGAAAAAGAAACTGGAAAACCCAGCGAACGCCCCTTGATTGCCTCGGTTTTTTTCAACCGTCTAAAAAAAGGAATGCGCCTACAAAGTGACCCCACCACTATTTATGGAATTTCTAATTTCAACGGCAACATTACCAAAACGGATTTACTCACTTGGACTCCCTACAATACTTACAAAATATCGGGGCTTCCACCAGGACCCATCGCAAGCCCCGGAGGCGATGCGATTGAGGCAGTCCTTAATCCCCAGTTGAGTGATTATCTTTACTTTGTGAGCGACAACAACGGCTCTCACTTTTTCTCAAAGACTTATCAGGAACACTTACGTTTAGTAAAAAATTACCAAATTAACCGGCGCAAAAACTAGGAGGGCTTTATGAGCCAAGCTCAGACCAACCACACTCAGGAGAATTATTCCGTGCTGATGACTGAACTTGTTCTTCCTCAACACACCAATGCCTTAGGCGCTATTTTTGGCGGAGTCGTCATGAGTTGGATTGATATCGCTGGGGCTATTGCAGCTATGAGATTTGCCAAGCGCCCAGTGGTAACTGTGAGTATTGATTCGCTTCATTTTATTGTGCCAATTAAAACGGGGAACACTGTGCTCACCCGAGCGAGAGTTACTTGGGCTGGAACAACTTCTATGGAAGTGGAAGTGATGGTTGAAGCGGAAAACAGCATCACAGGCGTTGTTAAGAAAGCGACTCATGCTTTCCTCACTTATGTTGCCATTGATGATAACGGAGATCCGACCCCGGTACCCAAATTCTCTCCCAAAACAACTGATGAAGAGAAAAGATACAATGAAGCGATTGAAAGAAGAAAGAATCGGTTAAAAGCTGGAAAGCATTAGTGGGGAATCATTTTTTTGATGTAGCCGACTATTTCAGCCAGTGAGTTGGCTGCCGTAAAGACTTCTTTCACGCCAAGTTTCTTAAGCGCTTCGGCATCTGCTTCGGGAATCACGCCTCCGCCTAATACTTGAATGTCTTCCGCTTTTCTTTCTTTGAGAAGTTTTAGAATCTCAGGAAACACTCGCTGATGAGCCCCCGATAAAATACTGACACAAATTACTTTCACGTCTTCTTGAATTGCAGAATTAACAATCATCTGTGGGGTTTGATGGAGTCCGGTGTAGATAACTTCCATCCCCGCATCCCGCAAAGCGTGAGCCAACACTTTGGCACCTCGATCATGACCATCTAATCCTGGCTTGGCGACTAATACGCGGATCATCAATGCTCCGTTTGTCCCTGCTTCCATTTTTTAGGGAAAATGCAAACCACTTGTTTTTTTGATTCAATAAACTGACGGATATGCTGGTGAATGGCGGCAACATTTTTCTGGTGCAACGGCCGTCGTCATGTTGCAGGCGCAGATCGGAGGTATCGATCTATCAGAGTTTGAACGCAACAATCTCGACGCAGCGCGGCATGTCCTCGATGCAATACAATCAGCGGGTCCTACCCAACTGATCCACATCAGCTCGTCGGTCGTCAACGCGAGCGCCGAAGATTTCTACACCCGAACCAAAATCGCCCAGGAGCAGATGGTGCTCGGCAGCGGCCTGCCAGCGCTGATTCTCCGCCCGACGCTGATGTTCGGATGGTTTGACCGAAAACACCTGGGCTGGTTATCGCGCTTCATGACGAAGGTTCCGATATTCCCCATTCCAGGGAACGGAAAATTTCGCCGACAGCCGCTGTATGTCGGCGACTTCTGCGACATCATCATCAGCAGCATTGCGAGTGGCCGTTCCCAGGGGATCTACAATATTTCTGGTCATGAAATGATCGACTATATCGACATCATCCGCGAGATCCGAGG
>JBJSXY010000264.1:0-3290 GCA_046086625.1 Pseudomonadota bacterium
TTCAAAAACCACTCAGGGTGCCAATGAAATTGTGTGCGAATTGCCAGCGCAACCAAACTCAATTCCAGGAACGCCTCTTAACATCACGGTTACAAATCCCAATGGCAGCGAAGATACTCTACAAAATAGCTTTTCTTGCGATGGCTGGTACCAAGAGGCGTTTATTAAAACACCCAATGCAAACGGCGATTTGAGCACGGATTACACCCTAAATGTTGGGGATTACCCCCAAGCCGTTAGCATCTCAGGCGATACAATGGTAGTGGGAACTAATCTAGAAGATAGTAATCAAACCACTATTACAAATGGCACGACTGCAAGCTCAGACAACTCAAAGCTAAATAGTGGTGCTGCCTACGTTTTTAAAAGAACTGGTACTCAGTGGGCCCAAGAGGCTTACTTAAAAGCATCAAACGCAGATAGTGAAGATGAATTTGGAATTTCTGTAGGCATTTCGGGGGATACCCTTGTAGTGGGAGCTTTCCGAGAGGACTCCAGCGAAACTACTATCACCAATGGACCAACTGCGAGTTTAAATAATACCTCGGCTACCACCGCGAGTGGTGCCGCCTATGTTTTTAAAAGAGCTGGCACTCAGTGGGTGCAAGAAGCTTATCTTAAGCCCTCCAATGGTGACTATGGTGATTGGTTCGGACTCCCCGTTTCTATTTCGGGCGATACGATAGCAGTGGGGGCTCATTTAGAAGATAGCAGTCAAACGACTATCACCAATGGGACTACTTCCGAAGGTAATATTAATGAAAATTCAAATTTTGGAGCTGCCTATGTTTTTAGACGAAGCGGATCTATGTGGGCTCAAGAGGCTTACCTAAAAGCTCCGAATCCCGGAGTCGGAGACAACTTTGGCTATGATCTTAAACTATCTGGCGATACATTAGTTGTTGGCGCTTTTCGAGAAGATAACCAACAAACCACTATTACTAATGGCTCGGTCATCACAGACAATAATAATATGCCGGATAGTGGTTCAGCCTACGTTTTTCGTCGAAGCTCTAGTGCATGGAGTTTAGAGGCTTATTTAAAAGCTCCGAATGCAGGTACTAATAATTGGTTTGGTCACAGGGTTGGTCTCTCAAATGATGTAATCGTGGTAGGAGCGGAGCTGGTAAATACTGCCTATGTGTTTCGTAGATCAGCTTCTGGAGCCTGGGATTTCGAAGATTATTTAAGGGCTCCTAATGGGGAACGGGAAGATGCTTTTGGACGGGGAGTGGCTGTCTCGGGGGATAGAATAGCTGTCAGCGCTTTCGGTGAAGACAATGCTCGAGCCGGCGTTTTTAATGGTACTTTTTCTGAAGCTGATAGCGGGACGGCGTCCAAAAGCGGTGCTGCTTATGTTTTTCGCCGTAAAAACAATAAATGGGAAACAGAAGCTTATCTAAAAGCTCCTTTTCCGGATGAAAACGATATCTTTGGAGCGAACTATATCTCTCTGTCCGCAAACACTCTAGTAGTGCCCAGTGTTAACGAAAGCTCCGATCAAACCACCATTACAAATGGTCAAAGTGCTAGTAGCAACAATTTAAATAACAGGAGCGGTGCAATTTATGTTTTCCGCCGCCCTGAAGACGATGCAGCTCCGAGTATATCTTCAGTCACCCCTAATCAAGCTCTTTGCCCCGGAGGTAGTATTGTCATTTACGGTTCCGGCTTTATGAAAGACGCATCTGTGAGTATCGGCGGAATTCCCTGCGCTTCTAAAACTGTTCAAGGGCCCAATGAAATAATTTGTGAGACTCCCACGTCAATTGTAGCCGAGGGGACAGCTCTTTCCATTACGGTCACTAATTCCAATGGGCGTTCCAGTACATTTTTAGACACAACGAATTGGGTGCGACAGACGACTATAGATAGCAAAATAACTAAATGGATGCCCGCTGGAATCACTGTGACTAAGGGAAAACCGCTGTCAATTGCAGCCACGGGCAATATTTATATTAGTTATTCCGACAGGGTAGGTCCGAATGGTGCAGATCGCAACCAATCACGGTGCAAACCTGATACTCGCTTTAATAACGCCGCAGTTATTGGAAAAATTGGAAAAAGTGGGGACATTTTTTTAGTGGGGAGTTCTTTCTCAACCCTGTCAGCCACTGATTCTGGTGAATTGTACCTCACTCACAACGATATGTATTGCTCCGCAGATAACTCTGGCAGTTTCAGCGTGACCATCAGGGCTCCAAAAGCGTTTAATTGTGCTTTGCAAATCCTCAGCTGTGCAGGCGATTGTTACTTAGAGGGGGCATCTCCCTCCTTCGCTCAAGGGCTTGCGATTGGAACTGAACGCCAAGGCCCTGGAGGTAGTATTTTAACTCTTCAGTATGGAAATGGATCATCGGGATTCAAAGTGTGGAAAGAAAAAAATGGAACTCGAATTTTAAATGCAACTGGCCTGGTAGCTAATGGATGGCAAAAAAAATTAACTCCTGAGGGAACAGGGTTTAGTAGTACTACTTTCACTACTGCAAGTGATATTGCAGGAAGAGCGTGCCCGACGCATGTGTTTTTAAATCACAGTAACATGCTTGCTACAGGAAGATGCCTTTACTACGATGCTGGTAATCCACAGCAGCGCTTAGATGCTGCGTGGTCATACTGGATAACGACAGGTGAAGCCATTGATTGGCTAAAGCAATGGGATACAACACCCACGGGCCGTGGCACGGACTCCTCTTATTACGAAGGGAATATCAAAACTTGTAACCAAAAAGGCATGAGGCTTCCTACCATTTACGAAACTGATGTCACTGATTATTCTAATTCTGAGAAACAAGCTTGCTTGCCTACGGGAGATTCAATTACTCCCCAGTTTTCGGGAATATCAAATGGGGTTCCGAGTTCGGGCTGGATGTGGACTTCGTCTGCATCTAAAGTCAATGGCGAAGGGGCTCAGCACGTGCCCTATACTTTTTTAATATGGAGGTCAAATAACAGTACATCCAGTGAGGTAGGTCTTAGCTCTGATGAATGGGGCGGTTACCGTATTAATCCCGTCACTGTTCGGTGCGTTTTACCTTGATGCCGATTCGCTATTCGGCTCAATTTTTTCGTAAATCACACGATACTGGTGAGCTAAACTTAAAGGTTCAAAAGCTCCGATCCTTTGCAACTTTTCCCAAGCGGTTTCCGTTTCTCGAAGAAGGCCGTCTTGCTCTGGTTGTTCAACCAAGAAGCGGGTTAGAGTAAGGGCTGATTGAGGAAGAAGCTCTCTTAAGCTGCCATTTTCTTCATTAAAAATAGTGGGGATTTTATAAAACAAAGTTTCAAGA
>JBJSXY010000265.1:0-6144 GCA_046086625.1 Pseudomonadota bacterium
AACAGCCAACAGCCAACAGCTCATAGGGTGAGGCCTTGCCCATTTTTATATCGACTGTCGAAGTATAAACTTGATCATCAAGTCCGATTACAAATAATAGTTGATTGCCATTAGCCATAATTGCAGTGGTCAGTGCTTTCACTTGGCCCGCGGAAACCAAGCGGTACTGCATTTCGGGAATCCCATTGTGAAATGCTAACGTATAGACCTGTTTGTCTCCAGCAATCACAAAGGCCAGTTGCTCACCCTGGCTAAGGGAACGGACAACAACGTTTTGAACGGACTGAGTTGTGCCATTTATATCTTTTAATTCCGGAGCGGGAGTCAATTTCTCTGAGGGTAATCCGGCATCATCGTAGGTCTGATAAAAGAGCTGCTGTTGGTTTTCAAGCACAACCGCTAAGTTGGATCGGCTTATAATATTAGCTGGGCCTCCCCCCGTTTCACCGTTCTTGCCATATTTGGAGCATCCAGAACAGAGAACCAAAACCCAAACAAACAGTAATATTTTTTTTGTCATGGATACAGAAAGTGCAGGCGCTATGCCAAAAGTGTTTAAGCGAAAGTCAGAATTGTTTTCTTTGGTCGATCGCTTAATTTTTTGCCACTAGTCGCCGAAAACCTTCGCGTGTCTATGCTCGCGGTTTTGAGCGTCCTCACAGGTGTATAAAAGCTGTACTGAAAAAAGATTTTAGATTCAGGGGTTTAAAATAAGTGCCTATTGAGTGTTGAAAACATCGACGAAAATTTTTCAAACAAGATTGTGAAAATAACTTCACAATAGATCGGTTTGAGATTGAGTAAGTTTTTGTTAACCTATCTATAAGTAAAGTCTAGTCACTAAGTCATTGGGGACGTATGTTGAGAAAGATTGTTTTGTTTTGTGGGGTCATTTCTCTTCTGAGTAGTGGAGAACAGAGGCCAGCAAAGATTATTTTTGAAAAAAGCCCACAGACTTTTAATTTCCCAAGTACTCCTGTGAATCAATCAAGCTCTGTTGACTTCCATCTGAGCAATTCTGGAGATATACCTGCCAGTTCAATTATTATAGAGCCACTTAAAAACTCCTTTGCTCTTAAAAAAGATAATTGCTCCCGTACCACCAAGGGTTTAAAAGGTGGAGGAAAATGTTCAATTACAATTGAATTTTCTCCCAAAAAGGAAAGTTCTTTCAAGCAGGAGATCAAGGTTTCTTATTCAAGTAGAAAAACGAAAAAAATAACTAAGCTTAGAATCACAGGTGAGGGAAGATTGCCTTATCCGGCAATGGTTTTATTTGAAACATCCACTCCCTTTGATTTCGGAAGAGTTCCTGTGGGCGAAACGAGTCCTGAGACACTTTTCAAAATAACGAATAAAGGTGAGCAGGAAGCCCAAAATGTGAAATTTTGGTCATTAAGCGCACCTTTTTCAATTTCTCATGATTGTCCGTTTTCACTTGCTCCCGGTGCGAGTTGCTCAGCCCGAGTGACGTTTTCTCCCATTCAAGAGGGCCTATCTGCTGCAGACGTTTGGCTTCAATACGGGCAGAATTCCGTAAATCGTAAAATTTCTGGAACTGGGTTGCCTCCGTTGACTCCGGCCCACCTTGACTTTACAGGGTTAAAGAGCAGCGACGGTTTGGAGTTGATTTCACCCTTGGGTGAAGTCGGTTCTTCGCATACTTTTCAACTGAAGAATAAAGGGGAAAAGTCTGCCGAATCCATTCATATTCCCCAGGGGAATTCTCCTTTTTCGATCACTCATTCTTGTCCTGTTTCTCTTAAGGGGGGGGAGAGTTGTCCCATCACAGTTACATTTGCCCCTGTTAGAGAAGGAAGTGTCAGTCACACATTGTCCGCATCGTACTTGAAAGGGGCCGCAACCATCGACATTCGTCTCTCGTTATGGGGATTTGGCCGGCGTGCTTTAATGCCTGCAAGTGTTTCCTTTAACTTTGGCGGTGGTTTTTTTTCGGATACCAGAATTTCGGAAAAAAGCACCATCGGTCCTTTCATGGTTAAAAACGAAGGTGAAAAACCAGCGCTAGATTTTAATATTCCCCCTCTGAGCCCCCCTTTTTCAATTTCTCATGATTGTCCGTTTTTACTTGCTCCCGGTGCAAGTTGCTCAGCCAGTCTTACTTTTACCCCGCTAGAAGCTAAGAGCTTTTCGAGCTCTTTTAAGGCTAGTTATCGGTCAGGAGTTCAAGAAGTTAATTATAAGACAAACTTAAAAGGCCTGGGACTTAATCCGCTTCCAATCGTTACAAAATTTTCACCGACAGAAGTCGATCGACGAGAACCCCCACTGATTACTTTTTCTGGGTTAAATCTGCAACATGTCACCCAAGTTCAATTTCCCTGTCAGTTTTCAAGCAGTCTTTGTAGGGTCGAAGTAAAGCCGGGCTCTGGATCCTTTGAATCACTTTCTGTGAGAGTTCCGAGTTCTATTTCTGATGGCCCAATCCAGCTTTTTGGCGGGGGATTCTCAATTGCTACAGTAGAAAGCATTAAAATAATGAAAAATCCGAGACCCAGTTTAATATTGGGTTCTTTTAATGTTTACGTTTACGAATCGCTCCCCTTTTTCCACCAAACCCCCGGGAATGAAACTTACGAAGAAGGTGAGGAGATTTATATCCTCGGCGATTACCTCGAAAATCTGTCTCAAATGAAAGTCGGCCAAACCTCACTTGAATTCACTTACCATTCCGCCTGTCCCAAGCAAATACCGATCAATTTGCGAAATTTTTCGATTCAAAAAGATTGTATCAGTTTCATTGTTCCGAAAAGCTTTGCCTCAATAGAGTTTAGAGGCAGCGGAACTTGGGAAACCCTTGCCATCAATCGAACCGAACCTCCCTTCATAGCAGGCTCAATTTCAATTAAAGCGATTCGGGGGGGCAGGGCACTTGAATTCTCCGGAACCGGACTTGATAGAATTATTTCCTTAAAGATTGGAGGGAATGAAACCCCTTTTGTTGTGAAAAATCCTAATCTGATTTCAGTGGATTCTTCATTCATAGAAGAAATCGGTGAGCTCGTGTTTCAAAGTCGATCCCAAACGTTTAAGAGAGAGGTGCAGTTTTTTGACGCTCCCGAAGTTTTCGATTTCACCACTTTTCTAGAATCAAACCAAGTAATCACGCTTAAGGGCAAAAATTTAGATGCTATTTCTTATCTGAATTTTTCGGGGCAGGCTATCGAGTTGGGAGAGGGTCAAGAAAATCCCCGACGACGGCCTTGGATTAAAAATAAATTACCGGGAAAAATCCTCAATCAACTTTCGGATTCAATCACTTTACAAATTCCGGAGGGAATTACGGATTCAAACATGTCTTATGGCAACTCGAACTTTGAAAAAAACTTCCCGCTGACTTTTGGTTTCGCTACTAAATCTGGCTTGCAGCAAAAAACTTCGATTGGCCCAGCCAAAGTAATATCGCAATCGACTTGTTGGAGCGGCAACGACGCCTTTCACTATTTTACTCTTTTTGGAGATAACTTAGATCGACTAAATAACGTTGAAATATTTGTGGGACACGAGGGGTCCTTTGATTATTCACTCGACTTTAGATTGGGAACTGACGGGAAAAGAAGAGCCATAGTTTTTAGCCCCAATCAGAAGGTTACTGACGGATACACGCAAGGAGCTGCCGGGAGCTATCGTTTTCTGGAGGGAAAGGCATGGTCTGATACCGGAGATGTTTTCCCGATTCAGTTTCCAGTTCGTCAGTGTAGGGATAATTATATTCAACCTGCTCAATTGGTTTTAGAAAGCTCTGGCTCCTTTCAGTATGCCGACATCCTCCCAGCCGGAACCACCCAAATAAAATCATTTACGTTAAAAAACGTAGGAGGAAATGGGGCTCGTTTCTTGAAGTTTGAAGTGAACTCCCCCTTTGATGTAAGCCATAATTGCCCTGAAATCCTAAAGGAAAATCAGAATTGTCTTCTCGAAGTTAGTTTTCGCCCTTTGGTGGAGGGAAAATACTCAGATTCGCTTAGAGTGTATTATTCACAAGATACAGTTTCGGGATTTGCAGATAAAACCTTCAACACAACTTCATTGGAGCAGGAAGCTAACTTCCCAGCCCCGACTCAGTCTCTGTCTGGAGTAGCTTTGCCTCCGCCGCCGTCACTTGCGAATTTGGTGATTGATTCAGAGAATCCTTATCAGTTTCCTGATACGGACGTGTTTTCGATTTCAACCAGACTGTTTAAATTGAAAAATGCTGGGGAGAGCTCTGCTACTTCTCTTAAGCTTGAAGGATTGTGGCTCACACAAAACAATTGCCCTAATCTTTTATCTCCCGGGCAATCTTGTACTTTTGAAGCCGCTTTTAACTCTGGGTTTGGAGGGGACCGCAGTAGCGAAATTTACATCTCCTTTAAAAATGGAATTAAATCTGAAGTGAAAACATTGTCTCTTTTAGGTGTATCTCGAAACCGTGTTTCCGATTGGTCTTTCTCACCTAAAGTAGTCAAAGTGGGAGAGATTGTTCGAATTGTGGGAACTAGGTTAGATTTAGTAAAAGGAATCCGTATTGGTGGGCTTTACTGCTCTTCTGAATGTTTTGAGTTGGCGGATTCAAGCAATACTGAAATTCTTCTTACGATTCCAGAGGGCTCTGAGAGTGGATTACTCTATTTTTTTATAAAGGGAACGCCTTATCGAGCGGGAGAAATCGAGATCATTAAGAAACAAGAAGAGAGGAAATTGGTGGTTAGTCCCGAATTCACAAGTCCTGGCAGTCCGGTCGTGATCTCTGGAGGTCGATTTGATTCCCCGGTACAGATTTACTTTACAGCAAGGGATACTGGTCAAGATGTGCCTGCGAAAATTCTTTCTCAAACGAGTGACAAAGTCGTTTTTGAGGCCCCATGTCTCAGGTTTATGGGCTACTTGAAAGTTGAAACAAGTCCCGGTTTCCGAGAACAAGTTTTAAATCAGTTTACTGTTAATTTAGGTTCTGAAGATATCTGTGATATCGAAAAAGTTGAACCCTCCGTGTTTGTTGGAACAGCTTCGGAAATAGGACGGCAACACGGCCAGTCGTTAAAATCTGTGATAAAGACGGTCTTAGAGGGTTGGAGCGCATCTTTTCTTGGAACGAACCCCGATTTGACTACATCAGTAAATGAAATTTCCGGACAGTTAGCGAAAAAAATTCCGGCAGATGCGCTCGAAGAGATAAAGGCGATGGCAACGGCGTCGGAAGTCCCTTTTGAAGAGATGCTTTTTGGAAATATGATGATTGATGCTTTGAAATTCGTTGGTGTGAAGAACTTTGGTTCTACCTTTGTGGTGATGCCAAGTCGCTCAAAAACTGGATCTATGATCGTTGGGCAAAATATCGATTGGGCTAATTCAGATAATTTGAGAAGCTTGTGGTTACCTATGATTTTTAGGAAAACAGGGAAATTGGCCGTTCTTAGTTTGTCTGTTCCCGGAATGTCTGGAGTTGTCAGCGGCATTAACGAAAAGGGTGTCTCTATCAGTCATAATACATCCTTTAATAGTGTTGAGTCTCAAACCACGGAAGGGATTGCAAGCCTTTTCATTCAAAGAAGAGTTCTCGAAGAAGCAAAAACTGCCGCAGAAGCAGTAACGCTCTATTCCCAAATCCCTCGTGCTGTGTCTGGAAATATTACGATTGCTGACGGGAAAGAAGCTTATGTCCTTGAAACCTCACCAACTTTATCTAAACGCATCGACCCTAAAAATGAATTTATCTATGCTACAAATTATTTCGCTCATCCCGATTGGAAGATCAAAGAGAAACCAGAAGATTGGCGTTTGCAAATAATCTCGTCGGCGGTTAGTTCCGTTGAAGACGATCCTCTCTACAAACTGGGATTGAAATGGAGCCTCTCGACGCTTGAGAGCACGGGGGTTGAACCGTATAACATTTTAGGTTTTGTATTGGATTACCAAAGCAAAAGACTTTACTACGGCACCAATTCGGGAAAAGCAATGAGAGGCAAACTGAACTATGTGGATCTCTCAAACTTTTTTAAATAAAGATGTATCCGTTGTTGAACTCAAAACATCTTCTCTTGCCGCATTTAATTATCTGAACGTCTAATTTCCCGTATAAATCGTAGCGGAACCATTCAACGTGCGAAGATTACCCGAATCTCTTCGAACTGTTTGTCCTTC
>JBJSXY010000266.1:0-2853 GCA_046086625.1 Pseudomonadota bacterium
AATGGCCACCAAAGGATCGCGCCAAGCAATCATATCGGCTGTAGCTTGATGCCCATAGGGACTTTCCGAAATGAGTAAGCCTGCAATAAAAGCTCCTAAAGCTAGGGACAACCCAACTTGATGAGCTGCCCAAGCCGAAAAGATAATAAGAAGAGCCACCGCTATAATGAAAAGCTCTCGCCCACCCGACCTCGCTATGAGTCGAAAAACAGCAGGAATGACGTATCGCGCCCCTAAAACAGTAGTTCCTAAAATTCCTGCTGCTTTCCCTAAAAGTTCAATCCAACTTCTAGTCTCTGCGGGCGCACTCGCATGGGAAGCTAAGAAAGGGATTAAAAGCATTAACGGAACCACCAAGAGGTCTTGAAAAATAAGAATCCCAACAGCGAGATTTCCGTGTGGAGTTGCAATTTCTCGTCTGTGATGAAGTGCTTTTAAGACAATCGCAGTAGAGCTTAAAGCCATCATGCAACCCATGAGAAAAGATTCGCGGACCTCATGGCCAAAAGCCATCAAGACCCCCATGGAGACTAAAGTAACTAATGAAAACTGAATGAGCCCTCCGCCAATGAGAACTCGCTTCATTTGAAGAAGGGTTTTGATAGAGAACTCCACCCCGATACTAAAAAGAAGGAATACTAATCCGAGCTCAGCAATTTGATGGATTGTTTCTGCATCTGAGATAAGACCAAACCCCGAGGGCCCTACAATCACTCCGCTGATAATAAACCCAACTATCGTAGGAAGTTTTAAAAGCCGAAAGAAAATCGCGACCCCTGTTGCGACCGCAAAAATAATCAGAAACTCGCGAAGAAAACTTTCAAGCATAGCCCATCATATCAAAACCACGGGTTGTCTAACAGCTTCTGTCGTACTAAATTTATTGCATATCAAAAGGGGGACTCTCATGACCAAGTTTTTGATAGGTCTTTTTTTAGCTTCGGCTGCTTTTGGTGCTGATATTTTTACGGTTGGGATCAGCACCAGCTTTCGATACGAAGACATGGAAAAGCAGTGCTATCTCCCTCCGCTCAGTAATAACTTTGTTTTAGCGGCTGAAACCGAGGGAAATAAAATCATCAAAGCTAAATTAAAAAAAACTAGACTCGATGGTTTTTCGCAAATTTTAGATCTTTCTTCTGAAGATATCGCTGGAATAGAAACTCAATGGATTGATTCTCGACAATGGTTAAAAACATGGCGCGTTTCGGGAAAAGTCCTCGCCATGCTTCTTTACGGCGGGACAGATCAAGGCTTCGACACGTGCTATCCGTATCAAGGGATTGACGGGCTCGAGCCTGATTCCTTTGTTTTTACTTTTACGGTTAAAGGCATTAAGGCCACTTATTCCGACTCCAATGAAGCCCATTTTTCGGGAGCAACTAAAGACAATCAACCTTATCGAATAGAGATGTATCTCATTCAAGAGAGATATTAAGGATATTTAACTGAACAACCATAGGGTTTCGTGATTGCCTCTTGCACCGGTTGCCCCTTCAATACTGAATTGAGAGCGGAGCTTAGATAATTCTTTGCACCAGCAATAGTCTTGGGATCCGCTGAAGAATTATCATCAATGGCTCCATCATAAACGAGAATTCCAGCTGAATTGATTACAAATAAATGGGGAGTTGTCTTAGCATCAAAAGCTTTACCAGCTACTCCAGTAGGATCCACCAATCCCACCGTGCTTTCGGCTTTCAATCGAGTAAGATCCTGCCCTAGTTGGGTAGCACTCACATGGCCCTGTTTTCCAGGAGCTGATGAAACGAGGGTCATCCAAACCACACCCTTACCTACATATTCCTTTTGAAGCTTCTGCATATTGCCCGAGCTGTAGTGTTTTTGAACAAAAGGGCAGTTTTCATTAAACCACTCAAGAACCACCGTTTTTCCTTTTTGATCTGCTAATCTCCAAGTCTTTCCGTCAGTCCCGGTTAAAGAGAAATCGGGGGCTGGTTTCCCAATAAGAGCTCCAAATCCCGAGGCACTGAACAGGCCGATTAATATAAAAGACATTAAAGTTTTCATCGTTTCTCTCCTAATTCGTTTTTGATTCAAAAGCTGATTTGAAAATTTTGGGAGTCAGAATTTCGCCGATCCCACGGCCTTTCCCTGATCCCGGTTCGTAAACAACATAGAAAGGAACTCCGATACGGTTATAACTTTTCAAAGCTTCTGTTATCAACGGATCTGCTTTAGTCCAATCGGCCTTCATCATCACAATTTCTTTTTCTTTTACAAACTCTCGAACACTCTCATTTCCGAACGTTACTTCCTCATTCACCTGACAAGTCACACACCAGCTCGCCGTAAAGTCCACAAAAACTGCTTTTCCAGAAAGAGACGCTTCACGGGCATCTTTCTCGATAAAGGGCTTCCAACTAATTCCATGAGAAATGGATTCTCCGGGCGCAGTTTTCTGGACGAGAAGTTGTCCCCTCACTACCCAAAAAGCCGAAAGCATTCCCACAAATCCCAATCCAACCCCCAAACGTTTTACCCAGAGTTTCTTCTTTTTTAAGTGGGTTGCCCAAAGCCCAATCCCCGAAATCAAAATACAAGTCAGCACTCCCACCATACTAAAAGGAGTGGAGGATTGAGCTAAAATCCACAAAAGCCAAATCACTGTCGCAAACAGAGGAAAGGCCATTACTTCTTTAACTACTTCCATCCAATGGCCCGGTCTGGGAAGAATGCGAGCCGCTTGAGGAAAAGTGGCTAAAACTAAATAGGGAAAACTTAAACCCACTCCCAAAGCTAAAAAAACAGTCATCAAGATAGGAAGAGGCTGTGAAATCGCATAACCCAACGCAGCTCCCATAAAAGGAGCAGTACAAGGCGAAGCGACAA
>JBJSXY010000267.1:0-5482 GCA_046086625.1 Pseudomonadota bacterium
TCTTTTTGAAGGATTAAATAATTCTTATTTTCTAAAAGTACTAATCGGATAGCCATTATGAAAAGCTACAAAAAGCATGAGATGTTTTTGAAGTCTGTCCGCTCGTTTTGTCGTCACCCAAACTTTTCTAGCCATGCGAGATAAATCGTGTCGGATTTTGGCAGCCACAAGATTTAGCTCAAACATGTCATCTTTGATGTTTCTTCGTCTGGCTTTGAGTAAGCGCTCTAATCTAGAACCTCTATTTTTAACTTGGCATAGCTCCGCTCTAGGCACAATACAGCAAACCTCATTTCGGTAATGTGGCTTTTCATCCGTAGTGATGGCGCAGCTACTCTTTAATTGCGAGTTTATCGCATTGAGGACTTCATGCCTTGCTTCGTGGCTTTTATCCATTCTAGGACCGTACTTCCTAAGTGCAATAGAAGCTAATCGCCCCTGGTAATGGCTTTCGGCCACTTTCAGAGCCACTACCCGGTAAGTGCCTTTTTCCACGGCAAGGGCAATGGAAAGGGGTTTTAATCGAGTGTGCTCGAAGCTTAGCATTTCATCAAACTGCACATTTTGGACATCAAACGCTTTCTCAAGAAGTTTATTTAAATGAAGTTCCTCGGCATGTTTTGCCAAAAACAGGAACTTTCTAACCACTGTCTTAACATTAATACCAAGAATAAAAGCAATACGCCGTTGCGTCGTCGCCGAGCAGTAGAGATGAAAAACCTTCGCATTCAGAAAAGGCTTTTTTTGCCGGTAGATTCTATAGAACGTATGGCTTGAAAACTTCTTTTTACATTTTCGACACTGATAGCGCGCTACTTTTTGGTGGTTCCAGCGAGTTACGTAGTAGCCTTTTTTGATACTAAATTGAGCGGGAGGGCTTAAATGATATTCACAAAGAGTATTAGGACAATAGGGCCTAGCTTTCATTAAAACAGCTATTACGACTCTTTCCAGAACAACTCAATCAACTCAAGGGAGCGTAATCAGTAAAATTTCACGCAGTCACTTCCCCCCCACAGGCCCACTCAAAGGGGGCAGGTATCTTTTATTTAGAAGTGATTACTCGGGGCGAAGGCACTTTCACTCGATAGATTGAAGGGCACTCTTTTCCAGTGATCCAAAGCGATTTTCCATCAAAAGCGATTCCATCAATAATAGGGCACTCCTCTTTTTGGGGAAGTTCCCAGAAGCTCTGAATTTTTCCCGTGTGGATATTAATAGAAAAAATAGTTCCACGATGCGTACTAAAACTAGAAGTCCACAACTGATTTCCATCCCAAGCCAGGTCTTCTAGATCGACCCCTTCAGTGGCTAGGGTTTTTGTCCACTTTCGAAGTTGCGGATTAAAGAAATAAAGTTTGTTACTAAAGTTTCCCGTGGTGACTAACTCATTTCCAACTTTTTCTAGCCCCCAACCACAATCCTCAGGAACTTCTCCTACTTTTTCAAAAACTAATTGCTTGTTTTTAAGTTGCCCCTGATACAAGCCTTTGTTTTTGAAGGATAGGTTCCACAACTTGCCCGACATCCATTTGAGACTCTCACTGTATTCAGTGGCTGGAGCATAAGAATCCAGAATACTACCGTCGCTTGGGTTAATTTTTACAATGCGTTGGGGAAGAGCATTCCAAAGAAATCCTTGATGAAAATCAAGACCCTCGGAATAGCCGCTATGTGGTATTTTGGCAATGATTTCAAGGGTATGTGAACTTCCCAGCGTCGATAACGTTACAAAAACAAGGCCCATCCAACCCAACGCCCTCTTGCGGCACCTCTGACAGACTGAATTTGTCACAACTTGATTTTTAGCTTCCGTTTTTCCCATATAATCTTCAATCTTTTCAATCCAATCGTCTCATGAGCCACTCTTTTATCCATGGCACACTGCTTGCTCATCGTATCGTACAAATCGGTTCGTTAGTTGAACTGCAAGGCCAGAGGAAAAAGGAAGTACGTTAGCGATTTGAAACAACTTATCACAGACCCTTTATACAGGGTCACATAAACAGAGCCTTTTCGGCGGTCCCAACCCTGGTACCCTATTACCCTGAACGAAGAGCTTTCCTAACCGTCGTCGTTCGCTCTGGGATAGGGGAAAACGATTCCTCTTAATCGTTTTCCCCTGTTCAATTACACATTCTATTTTCTAGAATTCCCAATCACGATTAAGAAAATCAAAGCCAAAATAAAAACAATAATCAGAATTTTAACAATCAGCCACCAATCAAACTTTTTAGCTTTAGCCCTCTCATCTAGTTCATTCTCAGCTTCTACCAAACCTCGTTTCTTTCCCTCCCCTAATCTAGTTCCTTCTCCTTCACCTTTGGCTTTCTCTTGCTGATTTTTTTTGCCTCCTTCTACCGTGGAGTCACCCCTTCCTGAAAAGGTTTCCCCTTCCCCTCCCCCAGAATCTCGTCCGGAACCTCCCCCATCTCCTTCGTCTTCTGATTTTTCCCCTCGCATTTTTTTTCCCGGAGCAGTGGGTGGTTTGGAAAAGAAATCGTCCCCGCCAGCCATCCCCCCGCTTCCGGCCGTTCCCGCGCCGGAATACCGTCCTCCGCCACTACCACCAGCCCCACCTTCACCCGTTTGAATCGCCCCCGTTTGAATTCCCTGCCCACCACCGATGCTGGAGCCGCTTCCTATTTGTCCTGGTTGAATGGGCGTACCTCCCGAAATTTGCCCAGTTTCAATCGACTGGCTCTCTGAAATAGCTTCCCCTTCTGGAATTCCTTCAGGTTGTATTTTTGGCAAGGGAGTTTGACTAAACCATTCCGCGGGAACAGGCGGTTTACGCCGCCCTTTAGGAGTCTGTCCAATGATAGCTACAAACTTACTTCTTTCATTTTTAAATGTCTGAAGGAGTGGAAGACCAAACTTACTAATGAAAATGGGAACAGCAACCGCGGCAACTAAGGCAATAAACATCAAATACTCAACTACAACACTGCCTCGTCGACTTAACATGAAACCCTCACGGGCTAACGGATTAGATGACTAAGTTTAAAATCTTATTCTGTATTTTATCAAATTCTCCGTTCGACATCACTACCACAATATCCTGCGGCTTCAGCTCTTCTTTAAGTTTATCTAAAATACCGCTTGTATTAGAAAATTCGTGAGCCACCTTTCCTCGTGCTGTCAATTGACTAGACAGATCTCCCGTCGAAAGTCTTTCTTTTTCATTAAGATCTTTGGCTTTGAAGGGCTCAGACAACAGGATGAAATCCGCCTGGTCGAAGCACTCTGAATATTCCTTCTGATGTATATTTCGACGAGCAGTAGCCGAGCGCGGTTCAAACAAAGCCCAAATTCTTCTATCGGGAAAACGATGTTTAACTGCACTCAAAGTCGCTCTCACTTCAGTGGGGTGGTGAGCAAAATCGTCTATCAGTACAAACGGCGCTTCTTTTAAAATTTCTTGCCTTCTCTTTACGCCATGAAAACGGGGAACAATCGACCGAATGGCTTCTATTGAAATCCCTAAATTTGAAGCCACACAAATTCCAGAGACCAGATTCATGAGGTTATGCGATCCAAAAAGAAGGGTTCTAAATTCTCCCAAGTTTCGTCCCTTATAAGTGACTTCAAATCGAATTCCTTCTGAACTCTCTTGAACATTCACCACTCGCCACATGGCCCCTTCCGCCATTCCAAAGGTTTGAACGGGACAAAGTGCTTTTTGGGCTACTTCCATGGCATTTTGATCATGATAATTCACTACGAGCACCCCATCTCCTGGAAGGAGACTCGCCAGCTTTTCAAAGCTTTCTTTTACATGATCGAGGTCACGATAAATATCTGCGTGATCGAATTCAACATAGGAAATAATGCACGCAGTGGGGTTGTAATGAAGAAATTTTGGGCCCTTATCAAAAAAAGCCGAATCGTACTCATCGCCTTCTCCAACAAAAATATCCCCCTCAGAAATAAAGCTACCAGTCGGCAAGTCGATTGGGACTCCCCCAATAAGATAACTGGGATTTTTATTTAACTCTTGAAATAGAAAACTAATCCAGGAACTAGTCGTCGTCTTTCCGTGAGTGCCGGCACACACAACGGAAAGTTTATCTTTAATCACAAATCTGCGAACAGCTTCTGGAAATGAACAAAATGAGACTCCTGATTGAATCCAGGCCTGAGCCTCGGGATTTTCTTTTCGAATCACATTTCCGATAACGACCCAATCGGGTTGAATCATTTTTACATACTCGGAGGAATATCCTTCAAACAATTGAATCCGAGCATTGCTTAGAGCCGACTTCATCGGCTCATACAATTTTCCATCTGAACCCGTGACTTCAAACCCTGAATTAGCCATTGCAATGGCTAAACTGCCCATACCGACGCCACCAACGCCGACAAAATGAATTCTTTGATTCGTTTTCATTTTCTGTTCTCTTTCCAAAATCTGGCAACCTCATCATGGAATAAAGGCCGCAATCGGCGAATCCGCTCATCCAAACGGCTAGGGTGAACTCGATTAGTTAATAGAATGCAGTATCCCTGGACTTCGGGATCCACCCAAACGGAAGTGCCCGTAAATCCCAAATGCCCAAAACTTTTCAGGGAAAATAAAGAGCCCGCGGAGGACCCCTCAAAAGAACGCGTATCCCAACCTAAAGCCCAAGAGCTCTTAGCCACTACGCCAGTTCTTTGAGTGAAAATTAGAGCGGTTTCTTTTTTAAGCCATTGGGATTTCCCTAATGCCGCATTTAACCACTCCCGAACAATAGGTTCTATTCCTTCGGCAGATCCAAACAGTCCCGCATGGGGAGCGACGCCCTGAAAACTAGCGGCGTTCTCATCAAAGGTTACTCCTTGAAGGCAATCATTGATATTAACTCTCCATTCGGTTGCAACGGCTTTTTCTTTTGCCACTGGACCAAAACAGACGTTTTTTAAGCTTAGTGGATAAACCACTTCTTTTTCGAAGATTGAGGAGATCGATTCCTGAGAGAGACTCTCCACGGCGGAACCCAGGAGCAAAAACCCAATATCACTATATCGAGCGGTTTGGTTAGCGGGATTCTCAATAAAAATCTCAGGTCTTTTTAGAAGTTCTTTTTTCCAGGATTCAGATTCATATAGCGGATACCAATCTTTCAGGCCAGCGCAGTGGCTTAGCAATTGATTCATTTTCAAAGCCCCATAAGGGGTTTTGCTCCACTCGGGGGCAACTTCTGCTAGTTCTTGATCCAAAACAAAAGCACCCTTTTCAAAAAGTCGAGCAAGAACGCTAACAGTACAAAGTGGTTTGGTCAGACTTGCTAAATCAAAAAGACTTGCGGTATCGATGGGGTTTTTTGAATCCCAGTAGTGCGAAATCCCACCGATGAGGGATAAACGAGTATTGGGAGACTTAATCACACATTGATAGGCTGAAAAAACAAATTCCTCTTGTGCCTGATCAAGAATGGTTTTTATCGTGTTCTGATTTGCCAAGGTCTCGTATCACCGCTGTAGGACGCGAAATAGTTTC
>JBJSXY010000268.1:0-2928 GCA_046086625.1 Pseudomonadota bacterium
CAACTAGTTGATATTACTGATCTATCACCAAATGCTCGCAACTTCTTATCTACTCCTTCTAGCGATAATTTATCAATATTAGTTACTAATGAAACCGGTAGTGGAGTTTTAGTATTTAATGATAGTCCAAGTTTTAGTGGAATTCCTACAGTGCCAACAGCCTCCAGCGGAACAAACACTACACAGATTGCTAGCACAGCATTTGTGCGCTCTGAAATCAGCAACCTTATAGATTCCGCCCCCTCCACATTAGACACTCTCAACGAACTTGCTGCTGCTCTTGGTGATGATGCTAATTTTGCCACAACTGTTACCAATACTCTTGCTGGTAAAGCTAATCTTAGTGGAGCAGTTTTTACTGGATCAGTTACTATTCCTAGTGGAACTGGTAATTTTAATAGTCTTAGTGTTAATGGAACGGGCGTGAGTGTTAGTGGTCATACTCACACAAGCAGTCAAATTACTGATTTTGCTAGTAGTGTGAGCGGTCTTCTGCCAACCATAAATAATAGTGGAAATAATAGAATATTAACTAGTACAGGATCATCATTTGAAATTGATGCTGAAAGCAATTTAACTTTTGATGGATCTGTGCTAAATGTAAGTGGATGTTATATTAATAGAAGTAGTATTAATTTTGATATTGGATCTAGTGATGGTAGTTTTTATATAACTAATAATTATGCGGGTTTAGATTATGAAGGAACAACCACTATTATTTTTGATGATAGTTCAATATCTTTACTACAACCAGTTAGTGGTACTAATACTATTTTTAATAGTGGAAATTTTATTAATGCTTTAACAGTTAATAATATTCCTGTAAGTGTCAGTGGCCACAACCATACGGTTTCGAATATTACGAATTTTAATAGTGGTGTGAGCGGATTATTGCCAGGCGTAACTGGTACTGGATATGTAAATTCATCTTTTAGTGGAAATACTTATACTATTAGCGTTAGTGGTTTGCAACCAAGTGGCAGCTATGCTAGTGGAGTTCATAGCCATGGTAATATTAGTAATAGTGGTACTATAGGCTCAACTAGCGGACAAATATTAATCACTGGCTCGGGTGGTTTAATATCAACCACAGGAACATTAGATGCTAATAAAATTATAGTATCAGATGGATCTAATTCTCAACCAATAGAAAATGATGCCAATACACTGTTATTTAAAATGTCTGACGGAGGAGTTCCAGAAGGTTGGGAGTTCTTAATACAGGATCAAGCTTTTCCATGGAATCAGTTATCAGATATTCCAGCAACATTTAATCCATCTTCACATTCTCACGGCAACATAAGTAATAGCGGCACAATTGGCTCAACAAGTGGATTACTAGTTACTACTGGAGCTAGCGGAGTATTGACCACTAGCTCAGGAATAAGCAGTAGTTATATTACAAATTTTAATACTAGCGTTAGTGGCCTACTGCCCGCTGTTAGTGGAACAGGCTATGTGAATTCATCATTCTCTAACAATAGATATACTATCAGCGTAACTGGTTTACAACCTAGTGGTAACTATAGTCTAAGCGGACACTCACACTCTATTTACGATGGAACACTGCCGGATATCAATAATTTGATAGATGACAAAGAATTTCTTGCTTCTTATCCAGAGGGCGATCAGGAAGTTTCCATACTTGGTCATATTGGTAATTTAGCATATAGAAACATTGGAAATATAAGTAGTACTGGTACAATTGGATCGTCTAGTGGATTATTTTTGGTTACCGGAAGCGGAGGTAAAATCACAACAGCTTCTGGAAATTACGCTAATAGTATTCATTCTCACGGAAATATAACTAGTAGTGGGACTATTGGTAATCAAGCAGGAATGATTTTACAAACATCTACTAATGGACTAATACAGACTTATATTGATTTGGATGGTAACAAAGTTAGTATGAGAATGAGTGGTGATGAATCATTTACTTTAGAAAGTTATAGTCCATTATCCGATTTCATGTATTATCTGACTAATAGTGAGTTAAATAAAGTAGCTGCTAGAAATATTCTAGAAGCCGCTAGTAATAATCACACACACGGCAATATAAGCAATAGCGGCACAATTGGCTCTGCTAGTGGACTATTAGTTACAACAGGATCTAGTGGTTTATTAACCACAAGTTCTGGAGTAAGTAGTAGTTATATTACAAATTTTAATAGCAGCGTCAGCGGCCTATTGCCTGTTAAAGATATAGTAGCAGGAACAGGCGTATCTATAAGTTCAAGTAGTGGCGTTTATACTATTAATTCTACTGTTGATTCTGTTTCTGAAAGCGCATCTATTGTAACAACTGTTTTTAATAAGACTGCCAGTACTATAACTAAAGGGAGCGTGGTTTATATTAACGATGGTCAAGGAGATCAACCCACAATTCAACTAGCTATTGCCAGCAATGAAATGGGTAGCAGCAAAACCTATGGAATTGTACAAAATAATATAGGTACTATGAGTTTGGGCAAAGTGGTGGTTGCTGGAGCATTAACCGGATTAAATACGGATCAATATAATCCAACTGCTCCAACCGGAGATGTTAATGGAACAACGCTGTGGTTAAGTCCCTCAACTTCTGGTATTATGACCACAACTAAACCCCCCGCTCCTAATCATGCTGTTAGTGTTGGAACCATTGTACGCACTCATCAAAATGCTGGAGTAATAGAAGTTAGAGTACAAAATGGTTTTGAATTATATGAACTACACGATGTGGCTGTTACCGGAGCAACAGATGGTCAATTTTTACAACGCAATAGTTCTAGTGGGTTATGGGTCGCAAGTAGTAGTGGAAATTTCTCAATACTACAAGTTAATGGTACTGGCGTTAGTGTTAGTGGACATAAGCATACTGCCTATAGTGAAATAGCAGACGCGATTCTGGAAGATCCTGGATCCGCTCTTGGCGATATAGGAGCGGCCTCG
>JBJSXY010000269.1:0-2215 GCA_046086625.1 Pseudomonadota bacterium
GTGCAAAAAACTGGAATCTCAACAAAGCCCTCTCATTCAGTTGACATGGTTTCAGGAAAAAACCACTACGAACAGAACTGTTATCAATGTCATGGAGCGAAGGGATTGGGAGACGGACCCGCAAGTGGAAATTTTGATCCGCCGCCTACTAATTTCACGGATAATAAGCTTCAAGGAAAAGGTCCCTTTCACTTTTTTAATGTTATTCAATTGGGAATTCCTGGAACATCGATGCCTGCGTTTAATCACTTATCTAGTGAGGAAATCTGGAATATTTCATTTTATGTTTCTGAATTACAAAAGGGAAACCGTTCAACAGTTACCTCTGAGAATCAGACTTTTTTATTTAGAGCCCATCAGGCACTCGATCAGTCTTTAAAAGCTTATCAAAGGGGCGATTTTCAAGCAGCGAGAAATCATGCAGTTTCGGCTTATTTAGATGGTGTGGAGCCTCTGGAGCCAAAACTGAGAGTGAAAGACGTTAAATTTAGTAGTCAACTTGAGCAGTCTTTAATGCAAATTCGAAAGCAAATTCAGAATAGAGATTCCGAATCCGAACTGGCACAGGCTTTTACTCAAGCTCATCGGCTATTGGAACAAGCTGAAAAATTAATTAGCCACCAGATCCCGTCACTCTGGTTTATTTTTTCCGTCTCCTTTGGCATTTTTCTGAGAGAAGCTTTTGAAGCAGCTCTGCTTCTTATCACTTTATTGGGAGTAGTAAGAAGCTTTGGAAATCGATCGGCTGTTTTAGCAGTGCATGGAGGTTGGAGTCTTGCTCTGCTTTTAGGGATTCTGGCTTGGTTCTTCTCGGGTTGGGTGCTCAACATGACAGGAGCTCAACGAGAGCTTCTAGAAGGAAGCGTTGCTCTCTTCGCTGTTTTTCTTTTGCTTTATTTTGGACTCTGGATGCATCGAAAATCAGAAATAGGAAAGTGGCGAAACTTTATTCAGGAAATGGTTCTGTTAGCTAAAGAGAAGAGGAATGTTTTCATTCTGGGGAGTATCGCTTTTATGGGAGTCTTTCGAGAAGTGTTTGAGACAGTTGTGTTTTTGAGGGCGCTCCTCTTAGAAGCAGGTGGATATCACCAGCTTGCGTTAGCTACGGGAGTTTTAACTGCTTTAACTTTGGTAATTGTTCTAAGTTGGTTAAGTGTCAAACTGAGCGCTCGGTTACCGATTCGTCAACTTTTTATGGTTTCCTCGTGGATTATGTTCTTCTTAAGTTTCATTATGCTCGGCAAAGGAATCCATGCGCTTCAGGAGACTGGACTCATTCCAATCTCCGAATTTGAAATGGGACCGAGATGGGATTTGTTTGGACTATACCCCAGTTATCAAACACTCGGAGCCCAGTTGATACTCGTGATTTTTCTTCTGGCTATTCGACGGTGGGATGCAACGCCATTTGTCGGTCGAGCCAAAGGATCAATAAATTAAAGAAATCTTCTTTCTCGTAGTCGTTATGAGGTTCATGAAAAGCCCCGGGAATAATATTAAGCGTTTTATCTTTGCTTTGGAATTTCTGCATGAGTTCAAAACTCCCTTCGAGCCGAATGAGTTGGTCCAATGAGCCGTGAAGAAAGAGAGTGGGGAGAGTTAATTTCGACGCAATCAAAGGTAATTTGGGCAATTGATCCAAAATAGCTTTGCCTTGATTAAGCGTAGTGGTGTGACAACAAAGTGGGTCTTCCAGAAATGCTTTTACGGCCAGAGGATCTTTAGAAATAGCTGCTTTGTCACTGCTGGCGGGAATTCGGAGGGTGGGAAGAAATTTGACGAGCTGTCGACCAATCATAATGACCAAAGGACTAATGGCACCACCTAGTTGATAAGCGGGAGCGCTCAGCACACATCCCTCGAAAGCTTTTTGATAAGAATCTAAAAAGCTAATCGCAATGGCTCCGCCCAAACTATGTCCAAATAAAAAAAGAGGGACGGGAGGAAGTTCGCGACAGATCCAACGATAAACTGTGCTGACATCATCCACGTAATCATCAAAATGACGAACCCACTGACGTCGTCCCCCGCTTCGGCCTGCGCCTCGCAAATCAAATCGGACGACGGCATAACCAGCATTCATCAAGGCTTGTTCTGTTCCTAGGTGTCTTCCTGAATGCTCGCTCACTCCGTGAATCATTAAGATCCGAGCTTTTGGTGGAACACGATTTGGAGTGCTTGACCAAACCGATAGCTTCTCAACTAACAATGGCTG
>JBJSXY010000270.1:0-4091 GCA_046086625.1 Pseudomonadota bacterium
CTCAAGAATAGGAGATCCTGAAGTTCCTGGAATTGTTTCGCAGCCGGGTTGGCTGTAGCGAATGGAATCTTCCCACATCCAATCTCCTTCTTTGATTTGATGAACTAGCCCGTCATGCTGACAAGAGTAACCACGCTTCCAGTATCCCGATAAAATCTCGATGTCCGTCTTTTTCTCGGCATAATCGGGCGCAAGAGTTAATGGCTGTATATTGAATGCTGAAGCAATTTCAGAATAGGTTTTTTCTAGTTGGTATAAAGCCATATCGGTTTTGGTCATGGTGCCATAAAGAATTTTTGTAGCACTCACTCGTCCAATTGAAGCAGCTGTTTTGTTGAGTAAGGTAAAACTTCGATAAGATTTTTGATCCAAAATTACTTGTCCCGGGGGTAAAAGCCCTCCTTCCAAGCAATGTCCGTTTGTTAAAACCACTGCTAGATCCGTTTCTCTCGAATCTTTAAACCGCACGAGACTTCCTGAACAATTTGAAAGAGCCACGATGCCTTCAAAATCGTAGTTAGACGTGTATTCCTGGGGGAAGCCCTTCAAAAGCAAGTTTTCTATTAAGTGGGGCGTGGGTAAAGGAAGAGCCAAACTCGAAATAGATTGCAAGCCAAGAACAAAGCTAACTATTGATTTTTTCATATTTCCCCCGTTGCTAAAGCCAAGCTTCAACGCAGAATATACTTCTAACTGGGGGGAACAGAAAGCCTATTTTTTTAGTCGGTCGTGGTCGTAATTCGTTTTCGAAGGCCTAGCTGAAAGTCGCCTCGAAAAAGCCCGGCTGGTTCACCCTGGTTATCCTCGGGAATGCCGCTCTTCCAAACATACTCGTACTGCCCTTTTTGTTTACTGACTTCGCTTGCAGTCAGGTTCACGAATCCTTCATCTTCACTTCTGAGTTGAGCTAGCTTGTAACCAATGTATTTAGGCGTCACAACAACGAGTTTTGAGCCTTGCTCGATATACCACTGAACTTCTCCTCCAAAGAGTGCGAAATCACCAATATTGGCTGAGGAGATCTCCATTTTACCTCCAAAAGAATCAAAGAACGTAAAGCTCATCTTGTTCACTCTTAAAGCTTCTAAAATGAATGGATAGCTCGCAAGCATTTCCTTGCAGCTTTCACTCATGCCAGCTCCATAGATTTCCTTAAGGGACAGCTGATCAATCATTTCAATTTGAGCTTCTTCAATATCAAGTTCGACGGTTTGAACTTTGGTTCCTGTTAAATTGAATTGAAGCCCAGGAGTTCCCACTGCCATTAGGGAGTTCAGCTTAGCATCAAAAGTGAACATCATTTTTTTATAAGAAGGCGGAATAATAATATCTGAGACCCATCTTAAGTTAGTGGGTTTCCCTTTGTATTTATTCGGAAAGCACCGGGTAGGAGGGGCAATAGCGATTACGTTCCCGGGTTGTCCTCGAAGGGGGGTTCCGGTCGCCAGTGCTGAAACGGGGTTTCTAAAAGGAATCACTCCGAGATTTTGAATGGTCTGAAAGTAAGCTTTCTCAGGAGTCTTACAACTTACTAAAGTAAGCGTGAGAAAGAAAACCAAAGTGAATAAGCGCCGCATGGGATCCTCCTAGGGGTTACTACAGCTAATAAGATCTCATCGACGCAGAGCGATTAATTCTCAATGAAAACCCCGTGGAGAATCCGTGAAGAAATCTTCATTTTTTCATCCACTTCTATTTTTGATATCATTTAAAATGTGAAAAAACCTACAGTTTTCAGTGACACTCTTTCATGGGTACTCACTTGTACGAGTGTTGTCTTTCTTGTTTTCTTTAGAGGCCGCTGGGCGTTTATGCCCGGGGTTTATGATGAGCAATGTTATTTAGAGTGGCTTCATAAATTCATCGGGGTGCCTTACCGCGCTTGTTATTCTTCATCCCATTTACCTGGAGTCGCTATTCAATGGATTCCAGTTGGCTGGTTTTCCCGATTTCTTTCTTATATCACCGGAAGTCCTCTTTCCGATTGGTTAGAATCTCTCATTGGCTTACAAACTTTTGCAACGTGGGGTGTTTGTTTATTTCTTTTTCACAAAATATTTTTAGCGCTGGAAGTACCCTTCCCCAAGATTAAATCTGTAGCTCTTCTTTTTTTTCTGAATATGCCCGTTCTGGAGTTTATGACTCAGTTAAATTTTGGAACGGTCCCAGCAGAGCTACTTTTGTCTTCAATGTTAGTATTCTGTCTAATCAAAGAACGTTGGCTTCTTGCAATTCCCACCGCTTTTCTACTCAATTTGACTCGTGTGAATGATATTTTTGCATTTTTTTTGATTGTGGGAGCTCTTATTGATTCAAGTAAAGCGGGAAAGCTTAACATTTCACGCAGAAACCAAATCATTCTTGGTTCAGTTTTTTTAGCTTTTCTGTTAGCGGCCCTCACAGGGGTTTTATACATTGGTTTGGTCACCGGTTATAACCATGTCTTTTTGGGTGATATTCTTCCGCGTCTATCCCCCTATCGTTGGTGGCGGGGCCTATTCATGGGGCAATGGGGGGTTTTTTGGACTGCTCCAGCAGCTATTATCTCTTTTATCATCTGCTGTTATTTTACCCGACGTTTAAGTTGGCTTTCCAGAGCGGGTCTCCTCTGGGTTTTCTCAGAATTGGCTTTGGTTATTGCACTCAATGAAATAAGAGCCGACTACATCAACCCGCCGTGGAGGTACCTACTCGGAAGCTTTATCGGAATGATCCCCGCAATAGTGGAAACAAGTCGACACCTATCACAACCGTTAAAAAAAGGATGCGGAACTCTTTTCAATTTTTTGGCGGGATGGCAACTTTACTTGGCATTCGTCACTCACTCGTTCACTATTTTGAATTATTGGAAAGCAAAAGATAATTTAGATGATTGGTCTCTTCTTGAATACCTTCATCTTTTGCAGAACCCCCTAGATCTAATCAAACTGTTCTACGTGGCTCCAGTTGGTTTCACGTTGTTTTCTTGGTGCAAAGATTGGCGGTTTTTTAAGAACTACGAACAATACACTCAATACGCTCTTCAGGGTCCCAAGCTGTACTTGCTAACAGCAAGCACTCTTCTGGCTTTAGCCATCGTTGTCATTTATATCCGGGACACCTATTTCAGAAAATCAGGCGAAGTGTTACAATAAGTTATTCCCTTTAAATTTCATCCCTAAATTTCCATGAGCATTCAAACTTCTCATTTACCTCGGCCTTTTTTCCAGCCTCAATTTGAGGACAGCACAGTTGAACTTTCCATTTTAATGCCGTGTTTAAATGAAGCTGAAACTTTGGGGTCCTGCATTAAAAAAGCTCTCCTTTTTCTTCATCATCATCAAATTAATGGCGAAGTAATTGTTGCTGATAATGGAAGTACCGATGGCTCACAAGAAATTGCCAGAAACCTGGGAGCCCGAGTGGTTGATATCAAAGAAAAGGGCTACGGAGCGGCATTATCGGGCGGAATTCGAGAAAGTCGCGGTCAATATGTCATCATGGGGGATTCTGATGACAGCTATGATTTCTCTAATTTGATGCCTTTTGTTGCTCAACTTAGACGTGGCTATGATCTCGTACTGGGGAACCGTTTCCAAGGTGGAATTGAAAAAGGAGCTATGCCCTTTTTACACCGCTATTTAGGAAATCCCGTGCTTAGTAATATTGGAAAAATTTTCTTTGGAAGTCCGTGCGGAGATTTTCATTGTGGACTCAGAGGTTTTTCAAAGGAATCGATTAAGCGGTTGAACCTCGTAACCCAAGGGATGGAGTTTGCAAGCGAAATGGTAGTCAAAGCAACTCTTCATCAACTCAAAATAGCAGAAGTGCCAACAACGTTAGCTCCCGATGGACGAAGCCGACCGCCCCACTTAAGAACATGGCGAGATGGATGGCGGCATCTTAAGTTTCTTTTGTTATATTGTCCTCGCTGGCTTTTTCTTTATCCGGGAATGGTTTTGAGTACTCTTGGGGTTATCTTTTTTGTTTTTATTTTGAAGGGACCCTTACAAATAGGGCACGTTACATTTGACGTCCACACTCTCATTTATGCTGCATCTGCAATCGTTGTAGGGTTTCAAGCAATGATTTATGCCATTTTTGCCGAAGCA
>JBJSXY010000271.1:0-4336 GCA_046086625.1 Pseudomonadota bacterium
CTTTTACTTTACCTAAATTGAATCGTCTCTTTGACAAGTTCAAATCATTGTAGAAGGCACGACTACAAACAAAGGTAGCGGGAGGAATTAGAAATGGTGCACTAATTTAATGTTAATAAAATATTCTAAGAATTTTTCTTCAAAAGGTTTCACTCTCATTGAACTGATGGTTGTCTTAGGATTATTAGCAGCAGCTGGAGTTTTTGTTGGAAAGATTTTATTTCAGGCACAAAAAGGGCAAAAGAAAGTTTCCGCTAATTTCGCTTTCACCACGAAGATGTGGGAAGTGTTCAACGTGCTTCAGAATTCAGGTTACTGTAACTCAACCACCAACTTGGTTTTTAAAGAAAAAACTGCTGCCGGAGCGCTAGTACCAGCCAAGCTTTCTAACGAAAATATACCCGACAAAAACACAGTGAACTGGATTGGATACCGTGTCGGTTCAGATGCTGCTGCTCAAGATATCAAGGTGCTTGAGGAAGGCGATGTGATTGAAAACACAATTACTGTTTCAAATATAAACTTTCTCTCATCACGGACACTCCGACCACAACTCCGACAAATGAGGTAGTTGGGTGTGCCAGTTCTGTCATATTTCGCTCCGATTGTCCGGCAGGACACTCCCTGATTGGAATTCCCTTCACAGCGGAAGCTTATTGCATATCCACTAGCAAACGTAAAAAAGCTACCTATGGCGAGGCTACTCGTATTTGTGCCAGTGAAGGCTATCACCTTTGTTCCCCCTCAGAGTGGAGCGGGGCTTGTTGGAGTGGCAAAGTCCCAGAATTAGTGCCTCTGCTTAACTCGCTCCGTTCCCTGTTGCCAAATAATGACGACCAAATCTTTACATACCGGGAGTGGGCGGCCGATTTCCTTGATGGTGCGAATCCTGCAAATGCACCTAGTTCAAGCAACTTTGGATTGGGAACTGTGATGGGTTATAACTATGGCGTTGGGAATAATACTGCAAATTGCCATTATCCTTTCAAACAAATGTTAGCTGAGGACAATGCGTATCACGCTAGCTATCGCTGTTGTTTTCAGTAATCGTAGAACTCAGGTAATTTAGGTGGAAGTTGTTGCCTAGCAATTTTTCGTGGCGAAACACTCTCTAAAACACATGCTCGCACTTTTTCTCTACTTCCACTTTGTCTGAAAATCGCGTGTTATTACTGAGGATCAATTCGGTTTGAAGCTCGCAATGATAGTATTTTTCTCCAGCACTTTCACCCTGAACCGTGATGTAACGACCCCTTGCTTCAGTGATTTGTGTTCCGGGATTTTCAACTCCGTGTATGAGATAATCATCTAAGAGGTCTCGATGATACCGCAGGACACCACGAATCTCTCCAGCATCCCGAGTGGAGAAGTGAGTCCAAGAAAAACTGTTGATCGAAAAAAAAGCTGAGATGAATAGGAAAAAGCGTACTGACATAAACTTAGCCCTCTTTTTCAAGTTGTTCCATAAAAAATCTATCCTGTGTGTTGAGATCTTAGTATCGTCTGACCGTTGCATTTTTAGAAACAGATAAAAATGATGCTTATTATCGATTTTTTGAATAAGAGATCTTGGAAAAACGTCTCTTGGCTTGCTAAGCTTGTCGTATGAATAAATTTATCTATTTAGCTACTTTGTTTTTTATGACAAATTTAAGCTTCTCCATTCAAAACGAATCGGACAAACCATTTTCATTACCGCCCGAATCCCTAGGTAATCAGCGTCTCATGTGTTCGGCTTTTACTGGCGCGAAATTAGCACGCTTTGATCAGTGCAGAGGCGGAAGTGAAGTAATGGTTGGGATTCGCAGTTTAGATCCTCTAACTGTTTATTGTGCAAATCTCATTGTCAATTGCTCGAGAGATCAGGAACACCCAGAGAGGGACTGATTCTCGAATGATTTCTTTTTTGTCTCTGACGGGCTCTAAACTTAAACCCCTCTTTGAGTGATAAAGACGCTTTAACTTCTCTCTGAGCCCGACACGCTTCTGCTAGAGCTAAACCCGTCAAAGCGTTATCGTAAAGAGGCGCGCTCGAGTAATAATTTGAGTTTTGGGGTTGAAATAGCCCATCGGGCTCAAACATACCCAAAAGTTTTTTCTGTAGATTATCTCTCAACATCATTAGTTTTTTACTTTGTTCCCTCGTTAATCCCTTTTCCTTACCCAACAGTGAGAGCGCCTCAAAAACATAGGGAATCGTGGCAGGCCCATAGTAAGGCGCTAATTGGTCATTATCCTGGCGATCATGGGTTCTATTTAGACCAATTCCTGAAAAAATATCTCGAAAGTGCTTATCGTAATTAAAAAGAGCGGAAAGTAGTTCATCCGCATTGGCTAACTTTTGCTCTGGGCTTCCCCCTTTGTAGATAGCCAATTGAGCTACCACCGAGCGCGCAGCTCCTCCTCGCTCGCTCTGTTTCAGGATTTCCGGATTTAAATTGTATGGAAATCCCGACCCTCCAGTTTTTCTAAATTCCATTCGAACATCACTTAAGATTTCCGCAATTCTCTTTTGAATCTGACTATCCTTGGGCATTGAGGCCCCAATAGCCGCTAAGGCATAAGTCGTAATCAGACTCCCCCCATCGCCTTCGAACAAACTAGACCGGGCATCCACTACCTTGTTAAGGTGTTCCTCTATTTTCTCGTCCAAGGCTTTTAAGGCCTCAGTGTCCCCCGCATAGCTGGAATTTCTGAGCGCATCTGAGGATCTCTTTGCTTGTAAATAAAAGTATAAAGTCGCCCCATTCGTGGGTAGCCCATTTTCATCCAAATTCTCAACTCTATCCACAAACGCAAGTGCCTTTCTAATGGCATCTCGTGAACCCTTAACCGTTTTCAGTGCTTCGCGAGTAGCCCCTTTCGTAATGGGTTGGTAGGCATCCGCTTTGGCGAAGTCACTAGCTTCATTCACAATCGCTGAAACCTTGCTCTCTATTTCTTGTAAGTCGCACCCCCCCATTTTGGCTTTTAATAAAAATTCTCCCATGAGGCTTCGAACAGCCAAACTAAAACTGCTTTTAGAGTTCAGTGTCGCAAGATAAGCATCGGGTTTTACATGAAGCGAATTACTTATTTTTTCAGATAGGTTTTCTGCAACTCGACACATCACTTTGCAGGGATCTGTGTTACTCGGATGAAGTCGAGATTGAGTCACCTTTTTATCAAAAGCTTTAACGAGATTAGGAGGCAAAAATTTATTAAGGTCGTTTTGGGCAGCGGTAAATCTTGCATCTTTGGAAGATAAAAGTTCAAACAATTCTCGTCGCAATTCAAAATTCAGAAGTTTTGGGTTTTCTCTGATTGCTAAAGCAAATGCTTCTGCCACTTTTGCATAATTAGGTCGATAAGCGTCGGGCACTTCTGGATCCAAAGGTTTCTTGAGTTCATTCCACATTTGTCGCAGGTCTTCTGCCTTATCAGCTTTCGCAATCGGAGAAGTCACTATGAGCACTACAAAAAGCAAAAGTGTGAATTGTGAAGAACTGATTTTCATTTTTAGTAATGCCAGTAAGACTCTGTTGAGAGCAAAGAGTGGACCCACACTTTTTAAACGGTCGTTTGGCCGCGCCTTTGTTAAAAGCGACCAAACTTTAAACAGCTCATTCTCTCAATTTCCTAAGTAATTGAACTCTCGATGTTTCTTGAGAATTTCAATTGGCTCGTTTTTTTATGCGGAATGCTCAGAAATTGGTCACTCTAAAGGATTCATCAGAGTTAGAAAACGAATGGCATTTTATTTGAACTCAAGGGATCCCATCATGCGCGCACGCTCTGTTTTTCTAATTTTTACACTCTACTTGGGGCTGTTTTCTGAATTCGCTTTTTCAGTTCCTGAGGTCAGAGAACACATTGCAGAAACCAGGAATCGACCACGCCCTATTAGCCACGAATGGGATCATCATCGAGTCGTAACGATTCTTCTAGCTGATATGAAACAAGATGGCTTTTTCAAGGATGCGGAACAATCGAAAGAGCGTCTGAAAGCAGCATCTAAAGTGGAGGCCGAACGCATTGAAACCGAATCAAAGCACCTTTTAATTGTTTATGAAAAACTGCGTAACATGATTTTGAAATTTGAGAAGAATACAAAAAGCTCGAATTCATCCAAAGAAAAAGATGAGATTCAAGATCTCCTCATTGAGATCCAGGGCCGCATTGTTCGAGCCCAATCCATTAGGAACAACGCCATTCGAAGACTCAATGATCTGGTTTTAGATGAATTTATTGAAGGAACCGAAATTCCCATGGAAAAAACTGTTCCCACCCTATTTGATGATTCCATTTCAGCTAAGCCAAAGCCTTATCGAACTCCCCCTCAAAGGACAATCGAGCC
>JBJSXY010000272.1:0-2371 GCA_046086625.1 Pseudomonadota bacterium
AAACTTTTCTTAAGCCTCGTCATTTCGGTAAAACCCAAGCCACCCTAATGAATCGAAAACCCTGTCAAACACTTAAAGGGAGTATTTATGAAGACTTAAACTCCCGCTACATCACATCGAGCCATCAACCACTTGCACAAAAACGATAGAGAACGGTAACACCGCCTAAGTTTTGGTCGGCTGTCGAGATCTCAAAAACTGTCGAAGTTTTTGACAGGATAAAGCCTTGAAGCAGCTTGGGAATCTGAGGGGCTCATAGCCTTCATAATTCACAATTATTTTAGCCGGAATTTAGGCTCAAAAAGTTTGGATCCAAGCTTGCAACTAATTCAGGCTAAATGAAGTTTTTAGGCAAACATTTTAGCTTCCTCCTCGTTATCTTTTCTCTGGGGAGTGGTGCGATCGCAGTGGAGGGCGTAGATGAGGTGACGACGCGCTTGGCGAATGCCGGAGCAGGATTAAGAACAGCACTCACCGGTATTAGTCGTGAAGCTGCTCTTGCCATCATCGATCGTGGAGAAACAGTTCCTGGTATATCAAGCGAAAGAGTCCAACAGATTACGGGATTGGCAACTCAGGTTCAAGCGCTCAGTGTTCAATTCAATCCAGACTATACGAGTGCCGATTTGATCAAAGAGTGGCATCCCGAATCAAGGTCGGAAGGGGAAGGCAAGAGATCTGGCGAGACTGAAACCCCCGAAGAAAAAGAAGCTCGAGAAGCTGCAGAAAAAAGAGCAGCTAAAAATGCAGCACGCGATAGAGAAGGACTAAGAACTCTTGAGCAAGAAGGAGATAGACAGCGGCTTATCGAGCAATTAGCTGCTGCCCAACAAGGCGGCCAAGGTGGACGCGGTAGAAGCGGTGGCCAAGACAATGGTGGAAACTCCCAGGGAGGTTCCCCCAGTTTTCCTCCCTCCAATAACAACAATGACGATGATTCTCAAAATCAGTTCAGTAACGGGTTTGATCGACTCGCGAATCGTTTGAGCAATTTAGGAAACCAAGGATTTGGAAATTTTTCCTCGTCTCAAAACTCCTCCAAAAAAGATGAACCTAAAAAATCAGAATTTTCATTGCCCCCATCGAAATCAAAATCCAGTGACGATTTGAATCTCGACTCAAAACCCAAACCTTCTTCGGTTTTGCCGCAACTAGCAACTTCCAACCAATCATTGGATACGGGTAAACCTAACAGCTTTGGAATTGAGGGAACACCTCTTTCTCCAGCTTCTTTGAATGCGGGATCTGTAAATTCGGCAAATCAAGGTTTCTCTGGAAATGGATTTAATAATAATGGAAATAATCCCATGATGGGCGGTATGCTCGGAGGACAGACGGGGCCCAATCAAGCTTCATTGGGGTCATTCGGCGGGGATTTTCCATTTGATATAACAGGTGAAAGTTATGATCCCGAAGCCGATAGTGAAATTGGACCTCGCTTTCGAGTGTACGATGTATCGATGTCTGGTTCATCATCTGGGGGAAGTGATGGAGCTTCCAGTGGAGATGCGAGTGTCTCCTATGACCTAAGTTTAAAAAAAGCTGGAGTTTCTCAATTTCTTTACTTTGTAAGCCCTGAAGAACAGTCTTTAAAAGGAGTACCAGGAATTTTTAGAAGTTTAGCTGCCGGTTACAAAAAAACGCGGATTCAGCTTCTGTGTAGTTTAAAAGATGGAAAAAAAATCGGGCTTTGCGAAAAAGTTCGAAGTGATTTAGATGATTAGGAGAAAAGTATGAAACTTCTCAATCTTTTTGTTTTGTGTGTATTCGGAGCGACTACGGCCCTGGCGGGAGTGGGTTCTGCTTATTTAAGTAAAGAACAAGTTCAAAATAAAGA
Source organism: Pseudomonadota bacterium (assembly GCA_046086625.1). Lineage (GTDB taxonomy): Bacteria > Bdellovibrionota > FAC87 > UBA2466 > UBA2466 > RFNO01. Next base: position 1,838 of record JBJSXY010000272.1, read on the forward strand.
TGAAGTAGTTGATTACGGTCGAGAGTATGCGCTGGGTTCTGCTAGAGACAGTGCCAATCATGCTTCAGCAGTGGCAGGCGCTACTGGGATAGCCTTGACATCTGCGGGAGTAGGCTTTCTCTTAGCTGGGAACCTACCACTCGGAGCTACTTTAATCAGCATGGGTTCGATAGAATTTGCCCAAATGGGAGCAAGTCAAGGAGTGGGACAACAAAATGGAACTCAGAGAAATGAATTGGTGATGGGTTCTCCTCAGGGGAATTCTTACTCTGATACGTCCTCGCCAACTACCGCGAAGGAAGCTCTGAATTCGCAGATCGATCCTCGGTTAAACGATTTTCTTAAAGGAAAAGGAATCGATCCTGATCTGTTTCGAGACTCATTAATTTCGGGACAGTTTAATGATCCGAGTGCGGCTCTTGCAGGATTGGGTCTTAACCCGAGCGATTATTCAACCAAGGCCTTGGAAAAAGCTCAAATGGATGCCCAGAAAGAATTTGCCAAAGTCGCAGATAATGTTTTGGGAAACATGGG
>JBJSXY010000273.1:0-4097 GCA_046086625.1 Pseudomonadota bacterium
CCGATTCATTAAAACACCCATATTATTAAATACTTCATGGTATTTTGGTTGGTGTTTTATAGCCTGATTAAATGATTCTTCCGCTTTGCTAAAACGTTTGGTTTCCATGTAAACAATGCCCAAATGATTGTAGGCGGGAGCAAACTCGGGATCAATCTGCAGACTTTCTCAGCAATACTCTACGGCTTTTGGGTAATTGCGCTGAGCGAACATGTCTGAGGAAAGCTGCAAATAGAGCTTAGCTCTATCATTTTCTTTTGAGGAGTTAGTGAGATGGCTACACGCCCCCAGAATAACGAGGCCAACTGCAAAGGCGAAATTACTAAACAGCTTACTCATGAGTTCAAGTATAACTGACTCAAGTTCCAAGTTCTATGGGCTTTTAGGAGCTTTTTATTTCTGGATGTGCCGTGTCACATTTTAGATCTAACAGGCGTCTTTAATGGAAAAACGAAGGGAAACCCCGGGAAGCTCAATCGTATCTCCGTCTACCAATTCGACAGGCCCTAAAATTTTTCGACGATTTAAAAGAGTGTCTTCTGAGTCTTTAGAAACAGATTCTAGCCAAAGTGATGTTTTTCTACGAAAAATTCTCACATGTTTGCTCTGAATTTTATCTTGATCCGATAAGCTGAAATGGCTTTGTGATGAACTACCGATGATGGTTTCGTCGGAATACAAAAAGAATTCCTTAGGATTTTTCTCATCAATTAATTGGACTCTTCCCACTCTCAAGGGAATCCGACAGTTTTTGCAATAACCTAATTGAGAGTTTGGTTCAGAGTGGCCGCAGTAATCACAAAAAGTACAAGCGGGGGGATAAAGAGTTTTGGGTAAAACGGAGAGTTCTACCGGAGCGATGGCTTTGGAGTTTCTAAAAGGCCAGAATCCCTTTTTAGTGAGTTTAATTAATTCATCTCGAACTTGTCTTGCTCTTTGAAAACGGTTCAGGGGATCAGGAGCTAAACATTTTTTGATGATTTCAATCAGCCTGGGGTCTAGATCGGTTGCTTCTAAGAGAGAGAACTCTCCCAACTTAGGGGTTTCACCCATAACGATCTCATAGAGAAGAGCGCCTAAACTGTAAATGTCTCCGGCGGGAGTAAATTTCGTATCCTTTTTTAAGAAGTCAGGAGGTGTATAGCCTTCGGATTCGAAGAGAAGAGGGTCTTTGTCTGAAATATGATAGAGGGTTCCGAAATCTATCAGCTTAACGCGAGAACTAATTCCATCCAGCATTACATTTTGCGGTTTTAGATCACGATAGATATAGCCTTGTTGGTGGATGACTTCTAAAGCATCAGCAATTTCTCTTCCCAAGTAAATGAGTAAGCCATCTTCAACAGTTCCACCATTTTGCTTTTTGTAATCCTCTATTGCTTTGGTTAGCTCTTTTCCATTGATGAATTCCATCACCAAATAAAACGATTTATTTCGTTCAAAATACTCGAAACCTCTTGGAAAGGCCGGGTGTTTAATTTTTCTTAGGAATTTAGCTTCTCGTTTGAAAGCTTTTAGAAGTTGGGTTTTAAACTGGTCATAAGATGCTTGATCAAGCATTTGTTTGATCAAAACAGGTTTTTCATTATCTTTTCTTTGAGCCCGAAACGTTGCTCCAAATCCACTTCGAGCAACTGCCTCTTCAATAAGATAGGAATATTTTGCTTTGATTCTTTCGCCAGGATTGAGAAGCCCCTGACCGGCATCTTTGACGCTATCAAATGAAGTTTGTCGAAGCTTTCTTGCGACTTGAACCTGAGAGAGAGTCTCTCCACAGGCCTCGCAAAAGAGGGAGCCCGCCACGTTGGTCGCTTGACAGGACGGACACTTTTGCACGTTACCAACCCCTCTTTGTTGCCCCGAAAAATTCTTATACTAAGAGACGAGTCTTTTTAGCTTCGTCTTTAATCGTTGCTAAGTTATCGGATACAGATTTCCCTTGTTCCAAGTCCTTAGACAACTGTCCAAGCGCCTTGGTCACTTTAGCCTGTCCTAAGTTAGCAGCAATCTTAGTGGTGTTCTCAATAAGTCGTGTTGCTTTTGCTTTATCCCCGGTGCTGATACTAGCTTGGATCTGTTCACCATTAAGATGAACTTGTAGCATCTGGATAGCTCGGAAAACGTCTGGATCAATTTGACCTAAATCGCTTTCTCTATCTGAAGTCTTTACTTTGATACTGGATTTCTCAGAATCTTTTCCGTCGGAATTAGCAGCTAAATTAAATAAAGTAATCTCAGTTCCTACTTGTCCATCACCTTGGTGGCTTGTTTGGATAATGAAAGTCGTCATGTCCTTCGTCATTGATCCAGTAGGCAATTCAAAAGAGTTTTTTCCTCCGGAGATATCGTAGATGACGATTTCTGGAGCAACCTTAGCGATTCTCATGATTTTGCAATTAATATCAGAAAATTTAAGAATCAGATTTCCAACGACTGAAGATTGTAATTTCTGAACTTCTTCTTGAAGGCCCTGTTTGAACTTAGCAAGATCATTTGCGTGGTAATAAGATCCCCGACCAAGTTCTGATAATTTGCTGATGAAACTTGAATCGTAGTCGTCAGCTGAACCAATTCCGACACCTGTCAAAGTTATGTGTTCATGTTTTCTAACGACTTGTTCAAAACGGAGGGACTCTTCAATTCGATATCCTTGATTGTCAGTGGGAAAACCATCTGTCAGAAGAATAATGTGATTAACTCGTTTAACTTTATCTGCGCTAGATCGCGCATCAAATGCGGCATAGGCTTGTTTTAGTCCGGCCTCAAGATTTGTTACACCTGAAGGTGAAGCTAAATTCAAAATTGCTTCTCTCATCACTTGGCGATTTTGCGAGAGTGAGGCAAGGGGAAAAAGTTCTTTAGAACCAGAGTCAAATAGAACGACTCCAACACGATCATCATCTTTAAGTGAATCGATAATTTCTGCGACGGCTTGTTTTACAGTTGACCATTTATCGCCGCCCATGGAGCTTGAACCATCGATTAAAAAAACAACGTTGGAAGGGATTCTTCCTAAGCCTGAATCGGGGGTTAATTCTACTAAAGTAGTTGTGCTGTAATCCCCGCTGACCGGTCTTAGATCCGAACCGTTTTTAACTGTAATTTTCACGCCGCTCTCCTTCTCTAAAGCCGAGCTGCTCTTCAGCTCGGAAGAGGGGGAGTGCAATGTGTATGCCCTAGGTCTACGTGAACTATCTAGCGTGGAAATAAATAGAGGAAACAAAAAGTGCCACTTTTGGGCGATTCACAAGACCCTCAAGGGCACTTTATTGGCTTAGGATAGATCGAATAGGTTGTGGGTTGTCACCCGAATGAATGCGGCGGTACCAGTAGTAATTTCTTAAGACGGATGCCACGTACTCTCGAGTCTCCTTAAAAGGAATCAGATCGATAAAGAGAACGGGATCAGAAGAAGGGTATCGAGCCAGCCACAAATCGACTCGATTTGGACCAGCATTGTATCCCGCTAGAGCCAGGTGGATTAAACCATTCGATTTCTTGATTAGATCCGAAATGTATCGAGATCCTATGGAAATGTTGGCCTCAGGATCAAAAACATTTTTGATGCTGCTGAGTCTTCGTTGAGTATGGGGAGAAATCTGCATGAGACCTTTCGCTCTTGCTCTTGAAACAGCTCTTGGATTAAAGGCACTTTCTCTTCGCGCAATGGACATTAAAAGATACGGATCAAGCCCTTGAGAATGCTTTTCAAAGATTGGAAAATAAAGTTTTGGGAAATACCTCTCCATGACAGATTTGCTGGTTAGGTGAGGATTAGCGTACAGAACATCCGTAAGAATTTGTAATTGGCTTAGATAATTTCCTTGTGATTGTTTGATATCTGAAATGTAAATCATGAATTCCGGTTCTGCTTTCTCAGAGTCTGCCAAAATCCATGACATCACTTTGTCAGCTGATTTCTTAAAGCCCGTTTCATTGAGCAGTTCCACTTGCTCGATCAGGTTATTCATTTGAGGAGCCTGCTCAGAGCGAGTTAGAAGAGATGGGGTTGATTTTTTTAGGATGTCTCCAGGATCCTCCTTCGCTGAGTGAAGGGCCATGAGGGTATGGAAGGAAAAAGGATATTTGGTTTTCAG
>JBJSXY010000274.1:0-7861 GCA_046086625.1 Pseudomonadota bacterium
GTAATTTTAGGAAACCGGTTTCCGGACATGCTTACTTTGTTTTAAAAGATGCTTCTGCTCAAATCCGAACCGTTGTTTTTCGCGGCTCCCTTTCCAAATTAAAATTTAATCTTCAGGATGGGATGGAAATTCTTCTTCATGGAAAAGTAGCCGTTTATGAACCGCGCGGTGAATACCAGATTATTGGCGATACCATAGAGCCCGTTGGACTAGGAGCTCTTCAGCTAGCTTTTGAGCAGCTCAAAATGAAACTTGCAAAAGAGGGTTTGTTTGATCCAAAACACAAAAAACCCATTCCAAAGTTACCGAAAACAATAGGTATCGTTACTTCTCCCACCGGAGCGGCAGTTAAAGATATTTTAAAAGTCTTGCATCGACGTTTTCCTAATCGTCGAGTGCTCATTTTCCCAGCCAATGTTCAGGGTGAAAAAGCCGCCCCTGAAATTTCATCTGCCATTGCTCTTTCAGAACGCTGGAATCAGACTCATCCGGATCAAAAAATTGATGTCCTCATCGTGGGCCGAGGCGGAGGCTCAATTGAAGATCTTTGGCCGTTTAATGAAGAAATCGTAGCCCGAGCTATTTACCAGTGCTCAATCCCCATCATTTCCGCAGTGGGGCATGAAATTGATGTAACCATTTCAGATTTCGTGGCGGACTTGAGAGCTCCCACCCCTTCGGCAGCTGCTGAATTAGTTGTCCCCTTGAAAGATGAACTACAAAAATTGGTGAACACTCAAGCTCAAAGACTATTCGTTAACTTGAAAAAGTCTCTTGAGCACTCACGTCTCCATTTAGGACACCTGACTAGCCGCTTAGTGGATCCACGCCAACGCATAAAATTAATCAAAGAAAAATTTTCCATCGCTTTAGAGAATTTGAAAAAAGCTGTGCGCACTCAACTGGCTTTTTCTCGAAAAACACTGGAGAGCCAAGCTCAAATGCTTCAGAGCTTGTCTCCGCTCCAAGTTTTGGGCCGAGGCTATTCACTTACGTTAGATACTTCGGGAAATCTTCTTCGTAGCGTGTCAGAGACAAAGCCAGGACTCAAGATCGTGACGCGCCTTGCCGATGGCGAAGTTACTTCAGAAGTTATTTCAAAATAATTTTCCAATCGAGTTATAATTAAAGGGTCTAATTCTCTTTAATAGATCCCATGAAACAAACCCCTCACATCGAAGCGGTTATTCCCGTTTACAACGAATCGGAGTCTCTCCCTGTTCTTATTTCTCAATTAGATAGAGCTCGAGCATCTCTAGGCTGCGAAGCAACTTTGAGTTACTTGTTTATTAATGATGGTTCTATAGACGGAACGACGGAGCTTTTGCGAACTCTTCATTCGCAAAGAAGAGATATCCGCGTCGTCGAACTCCTCCACAATTTTGGTCACTCCTCTGCTTTGGCTTGTGGTTTGGATTATTTTAAAGGAGATCTCGCCTTATTTATGGATGCCGATCTTCAAGACTCCCCAGCTGCCCTCCCCCATCTATTTTCTGCGTGGAAAAGAGGAGCAAAGACAGTGGTTGTGGAAAGAAGTGAACGACCAGAAAAATATGGAATTCTCTTCAAGGCATTCTATTTCCTTTTGAGGAAAGCTTCTAAAAGTCTTCCCCCCATCAACTTTGGTACTCATTCACTTCTAGACAAGTCCGTTGTTGAACGAATGCGAGTGCATAAAGAAAGAAACCGTTATTTCCCAGGGCTCGTCGCTTACAGTTCCAATCAAATTGAGTCCGTTGCATTTCCCCGAGGAGAGCGTAAACACGGCAAATCACGAGTGGGATTTTGGGGACTGAGCCATTTAGCATTAACCGCTTTTTTAAGTTTTTCGTCTGCTCCTATCCGATTAGTTTCTTTTTTAGGTTCACTCTGTGCTCTGGGGGCTCTTCTCGGGGCGTCCATTATTGTCTCCGTTAAGCTTTTCACTGATTGGGCTATCCCCGGTTGGGCATCTACGATGTCACTCCTGTTTTTTTCGAGCGGCGTTCAACTTCTGTGTTTAGGTATTTTAGGTGAATATGTCGCTCGAATTTACGATGAAGTAAAAGGTCGACCCCTTTATTGGGTCGGATCCGCTTTAGAACCTCAAAATTCTCTGACCAACCCAAGCGTCTTGAAACATCACCCCGCGTCAGCTAACTGAGCCCATTTCATTCTCAGTCTTTACCGGATTCATCCTGCCTGATAGAAATGCCCTTTATAGTGCCGACGTAGCTCAGTTGGTAGAGCAACGCATTCGTAATGCGTAGGTCACCGGTTCGATTCCGGTCGTCGGCTTTTAACGTGGCAACTCATGACGGCTCAACCTTTTATTTCTCTAAAAGACGTTCAGGAAGCGGATAGCCGAATCGCTCAATACATTCGTCGAACCCCCAGTGTTCCCTTTGATTACTTAAATCGAACCTTAGGAAAAGAAATTATTTTAAAAGCCGAAATCTTTCAAAAAACGGGTTCTTTCAAATTCCGAGGTGCTTCCAATTGTGTTTTAAGTCAAATGGCCCAAGCTAAAAAAGCTGGTGTCGTTGCAGCATCTGCAGGCAATCATGCCCAGGGCGTTGCTTGTATTTCACATCTCTTAGGAATTCCTTCAACCATTGTGATGCCCATCTCAACTCCCGGAATAAAAATTCAGAACACGCAACGCTGGGGCGCTAAAGTTGAATTAGTAGGTAATGTGTATGACGAATCCTACGAACATGCCGTCAAGTTATCTCGGGAACAAGGAAGTTTACTCATTCACCCATTTAAAGATCCTTTAGTTCAAGCGGGCCAAGGGACTTTGGGATTAGAAATCCTGAATGATTCTCTGACCAAGGACTCTGAAGCCGTCTTAATCTCGGTCGGAGGTGGCGGATTAATTACAGGAATTGGAACTGTCTTAAGAGCCCTCAATCCAAAAATTAAAATATACGGATTGACGGCTCAGAGTGCTCCAGCTGCTTATCAAGCTGTTAGAAGCAAGCACCCTACTGAAACTCCCGTCGCCTTTACCTTGGCAGAAGGAGTGGCTACCAAGAAAACTGAACAACTGATGCTTGATAATATTTCACGAAATGTGGATGAGATTTTCTCTTTGTCGGAGGAGTCTATTGCAAAAGCCATTTCCGTGTTAGCAGAACAAGGAAAAATGGTAGTGGAAGGAGCCGGAGCCCTTCCCGTCGCTGCTTTGTTAGAAGGACTCATTCCAGAAAAACGCGTTACAGCTGTTCTCTGTGGGGGCAACATTGATTTACCCGCTCTTTCATCCGTTTTCAGACGTGGCATGATTGAACAAGGGCGACTAGTTCGACTCTTACTTACAATTTGGGATCGCCCTGGAACGCTTCACTCAATTACGGAAGTATTTGCTCAAAAAAGAGCCAACGTTGTTGAAGTCCATCATACTCGTTCAGCCCTTAGTCACCGAATGGGAGAAGCCTCCATAGAAACTGAAATTGAAACCAGAGGGCATGAACACACTCAGGAAATTATCGAAGCCCTGTCTCAACGAGGTTTCCGTGTTGAACGGCAAAGTTAAATCAGTTCTGTTGCTTTGCGTTTTTTTATCATCCTTAAGTTTCTGTGCTCCCTCGGATGAACTTTATTTAGGGATTCAGTTTTCCAAAGAAAACACCTATCGCGATACTTTAAATCCGTCTCTGGACTATTTTCACAATTTCTTTCCGTGGGCTCACACCAGAATGGGAACGAGTCTTTTAGTTTCTACAAAAGATGTAGAAGGCCTTATCTACCGATTTGACCTGACTCTAGAACCTACTTCGTGGTTTGGCTTCTTTTTAAAAGGAGCTCAAAGAACTCATTTCCCCGAGGGCTTATCTCGCACTTCTTTGCTCGGGCTTGCAACGATTCAAGTATCGCCTTGGAACCTTTTTTCATTTTTTTTCTCAGCGGGCTGGTACAAACGTTGGACCGTCTTAACTCATTCCTCGCTTATCCCGTTTTCAAATCCTGCTTCTTTTTCGCAGTACGATTGGGCTACTGAAATTGGGATCAGAACTACTTTGACAAAAGATCTATCAGGACTTTTTCGAATTGCTACTTTTGATCCTTGGGATGTCTACAATTTGAATCATCCGTTTATTGAATCTGCATTCACTTGGGGGCCCGCAGAAAGCAAATCTAAATGGATAGCTACTTTTCGATACCAGCTTTTATTAGGCTTTGGTCGACTCGATCGATTGACGTTTGGACTTTCTTATCTCCTGCCCTGGTAATATTTCTTAGGGCACAACTCTCAATTGATATTGAATACTATTTTGAGATACGAGAACCTGGACAAAAAAATAATCTTCTATTGGTTTCATTCTTCTTCCGCCCCCACCTCCAGCCACCACGTAATCCACTCCGCTTATTTTTTCCTGACTAAAGCTATGATAATGACCTCCAAAAACGCCCGTTACTGTTTTTCTGGTGGCTAAATTCATCATTCGCTCTGCTTCCAATTGATTTGCTAATCGCAGATAGGTTTGTTGCCCAGGAACCACAGGCATGTAGTGAGTTAAAACAAACGTATGGGAAAGCGGATTTCGGTTTAACTCTTCTAAAAACCAATCAAACTGTTCTTCACCCACCACTCCATCAGCTGTATCAAGAGCAATGAACCGACTATTTCCAACATCTACCGTAAAATGAGAGGGGCCAAAAACTTTTTGATATTCGGTCCATCCATCGCCAAAAATGTCATGGTTTCCTAAAATTGAAATGACTTTGTCATCGAAATTAAAATCTCTCAAAGCATCTTTAGCAGCCGAAAAAGAAGCCTCTTCTCCCTTATCTGCGATATCTCCTAAAAGAACGATAAACGAATCCCCCTCACTTTGAGCCGTCTGTAAAATCGTTCTAAACCGATTGGTATCGGTTCCCCCAATATGGAGATCTCCTACCATAGCAAAAGTAAAATTATCCGGATCTCCAGGGGTCGCGGAAAAAGCGGGCATCGCCAGACCCTGGCTATCGCGGTAACGTTGATCCCAAGTCGACTGGCTTTCACATCCGAGCAAGACCAATAAGAATGTTAGAAATCCTATGCGGTGCATAATTTTTCGCTTTTGCCGAATGCTCTTTTCTATTCTAGTGTCCCCTGCACTGGAGATTTTACACCAATGACATTAAATGAGTATTGGTCTTTGTGGGAGGAGTCCGGCGTGGATCTGCAAACCGTGAAACGAAAAAAATCTAAGGGAACTCGATTAAAACCCCCAGCAACTGCCCCCTCCACCCTAAAAACTTTGGAAGAAGTTCGAAGTTGGTTAGGAGACTGTAAACGTTGCGGCCTGTGTAAAGAGCGAAATGAAATTGTATTTGGAAGTGGAAACCCTAAAGCCCGACTGATGTTTATTGGGGAAGGTCCGGGAGCCGACGAAGACAAGCAAGGACTTCCGTTTGTAGGCCGCGCTGGGCAGCTTCTTTCAAAAATTATCGAAGCCATGGGTCTACAACGAGAGAATGTGTACATCGCTAATATTGTAAAATGCCGTCCTCCCTCCAATCGTGTTCCCGAACCCCATGAAATTGATCAATGTCTTCCCTTTTTAAAGGCCCAGATTGATTTAGTTTCTCCGGAAATTGTAGTTGCCTTGGGGCTCACAGCCTCTCGGGCTCTGACTCAAACAGAACACGGAATGGCTAATCTTCGAGGGCAATTTCACACTGTTGCATGGAAAAAAGAAATTACGCTGATGCCTACTTACCACCCAGCTTACTTGTTACGAAATCCAAGCGCGAAAAAAATAGTGTGGGAAGATATGAAATTGGTGAAGGAACGCTTGAAATTATAAATTTACCCCGACCCCGTACTTCGCAGATTTTTCGTAAGTAGGAAGCACTGAAGGCACCTGATTTCGAAGCTCTTCTTGTCTTGATTGGCTTGAGGGATGCGTAGAGAGAAATGCGGGAAGTCCCCCTTTTTCACTTGCGCCGAACCTTTCCCACAATAAAGGAGCCTGTCGGGGATCATACCCCGCGCGAGCCATGTATCGTAACCCAATTTCATCTGCTTCAGATTCATTCGACCGACTAAAAGGTAAAATCACTCCAATCTGGGCACCTAAGCCCAGAGCTGCCAAAACTAATTGTCGATTGGTGTTATCTTTTCCCGTCAGTATTTGCCCCAAAACCAAGACCCCAATTTGGCTTCCCAAATTGGCCGTGAGCCTCTGACCTCCATGTCTGAGAGTGGCATGCGCGACTTCATGTCCAATGACCGCTGCCATTCCCGCCTCATTTTTGAGAATGGGAATAATTCCAGTATAAACAGCTACTTTACCTCCCGGTAGGCAGAAGGCATTCTTTTCTGGGGAATCAATCAGTTTGAATTCCCACTTGAAATTAGGTTTATTAGCGGCTTCGGAAATCCGTTTTCCCACTCGTTGAAGGACTTCATTCCAATCTTTTTGATTCGATAATTTACTCTTAGATAAGACTTGCTGATAAGCCTGCTCTCCCAACTGCATCTCTTCCCCTTCGCTGATAAGAAGAAAACTTTTTCTTCCCGTTTCAGGATTGGTGACACAGCCATTCAGAAGGAAAAAAAAGAAGAGAAAAAACAGAGTTTTGTTTAACACGGCCTAAGGAAACAAAAAAACTTTGCTTTTTTCAAGCAGGAATTTAATGCCGTCGGTGGCGACGAATCCTTCGGTAAGCAGTCGAATATTTTCGCTGATGCTTGGAACGACCCCTACGAAATTCTTTGCGAGAGGATGCGGAATAGCTGGATCGACTTCCCGACCCAATGAAATGGCGAAAACGAGAGCCAAAATAAGGGATTTGTTTCAAAATCACCCGGCTCGCGTGGCCCACCCCTCCTCGAAAAGCTCCTTTTCGATAAAGAGTGTAGCTTCCGTAAGCCACTGACCCGATGACGATCACCACAATAAGCTTGCTGATTGCCTCTTTGATCTGCCAAATAATCTGTCCCATGCCCGACACTCCTCTTTACCCCGTTCCCCCAGGGGTCTTTCCGCTTCATCGCAAAGGATGTGCCGGTGAGAAATGAGACTTCTAACTCTTTGGATTGTTTCATTTATTGAACTGTCCCTTTGTATTCATTCTGAATTCGGGCTTTGTCTATTTGTTTTACAAAGTGCCGAAGACTGGCCTATTCTCATGGACTCAGAAAGGGTTAATCATGGCTGACAATTTCTATTTGGATGTACCAGATCGCTCTCTGCTCTTGCGCCAATTCTCCCGACTCCCCGATTACGTCATGGACTGGGAATCGACTTTAGGAAACAAAGATACTTTCTCCAACACACAAGAAGGTTTGGAATTTTATCAGGGAGTTCTTGAGGAAATTGGAAAGTTTGCGGCACAAGAAATTAAGCCCAAAGCAGCACTCATCGATCAAGAGGGCGTTAAATTTTCAAATGGAGAAGTAACCCTGCCCCCGACGCTGCAAAATCACTTGAAAAGATTTGTTGAACTGGGAGTTTTTTCCGCTCAAGTAAGCCGAGCCTACGGAGGCGAGAATCTCCCTCAAGCTGTTCAGATTTTAAGCCTAGAAATGTTGGCCCAAGCTTGTCCTAACACTAGTCTGACCGTTGCAGCATTCTCCATGGCCTCTTTTGTATCGAAATGGGGGAGTGAAGAACAAAAAACCCGTATCCTTCCGAAGCTCATGACCAATACTTGGCAAACAGCTATGGCACTTACAGAACCTGATGCGGGTTCTGACTTGGGAAAATTGCGAACTTCAGCAGTTCGTAAAGGAGAGCATTATGTTATCAACGGGACCAAACGTTTCATAACCAACGGCAACGCTGACATCGTTTTTACGCTAGTTCGAACGGATCCTAACTCTCAAGGACTTCAAGGACTTTCTGTGATGATTGTCCCAAAAATTGCAGAGGGTCGCTCCAATATC
>JBJSXY010000275.1:0-2409 GCA_046086625.1 Pseudomonadota bacterium
AAGAGATTGAACCTTTAATTACTGAAGCTTATCGCACGGAAAATTTTCCCATTTCTATCCTACCTAAGATGGGCTCGATGGGACTCATGGGGTCTTCACTTTCAGGTTATGGTCTCCCAGGCATGGACAATGTCAGTTATGGCTTGATCATGAAAGAGCTCGAAAGATGCGATTCGGGGGTTCGAAGTGCCGCTTCTGTTCAAGGGGCTTTGGTGATGTTTCCGATCCATCAGTTTGGGAGCGAAGATCAGAAAACAACTTGGTTACCTAAATTGGCGTCCGCAGAGAGTATCGGTTGCTTTGGTTTGAGTGAATCGGAAGGGGGTTCCGATCCTGCTGCCATGAAAACTTTAGTTCAAGACAAAGGAGATCACTATCTTCTTAACGGATCTAAAATGTGGATTACCAATGGAAACCTCGCCGAAATTGCCATCGTTTGGGCTAAAACGGAATCGGGCATTCGAGGATTCTTAGTTCCTTTGAAATTAGCAGGGGTCAAAGTCATTAAAATGCAGAACAAACTCTCTTTGAGAGCTTCGGTTACTTCTGAACTGATCTTTGAGCAAGTTAAGCTTCCTAAAACCGCTCTTTTACCGAAAACTGAGGGGCTCAAATCTGCTCTCCAGTGTCTGAACCAGGCCAGATTTGGAATCTCGTGGGGAGTGATAGGTGCGGCTGAGGCGTGCTTTGCAGAGGCTTTGAGTTTCGCCAAGAATAGAATTCTTTTTAATAAATCGTTATCGTCATTTCAGTTAGTTCAAAGAAAATTAGCCCTCATGGCCACACAGATCACTCAAGCTCAAATGTTGGTGTTTAGGCTCTCGCAAATCAAAGAACAAAGCGGTTTGAAGCCGGCTCAAGTGAGTATGGCCAAGCAGGTGTGTGTTGAGATGGCACTCAACGTAGCTCGAACTTGTCGAGATATTTTGGGAGCCAATGGAATCATGGACGAGTATAAAACCATGCGCCACATGGCTAACCTTGAAACCGTCTACACCTATGAAGGCACCAATGACATTCACTTGCTCATTTTAGGGCAAGAGCTGACGGGTATTTCAGCTTTTTCCTGAAAATTACCTAGCAAATTTATCGGTAGCTGCTATCAAAGCTTTCGAAATTCCTGATTCAAAAGCAGAGTGGCCTGCATCAGGGACCACGATCAGTTCAGCTTCGGGCCATGCTCGATGAAGAGCCCAAGCACTGTCCATAGGGCATACGACGTCATATCTTCCTTGAACAATCACTGCTGGAATGTGCCGGATCTTATCGACATTTTTTAGGAGTTGGCCATCGGTCTCCATGAAGCCTTTGTTGATAAAGTAGTGACATTCCACTCTTGAAAAGGCGATGGCGAAATCGTCCTCTCCATAGTGAGAAATAAAATCGGGATCAGGAAAAAGTTTGCTGGTGCTTCCTTCCCAAACACTCCAGGCTTTTGCCGCTTCGATTTGTACTTTTTTATCTGGGCTTGTGAGCCGTTTATAGTAAGCCGACACCATGTCGTGTCTTTCATTTTCTGGGATCGCATTGAAATAAGGTTCCCAGGCATCCGGGAATATTTCACTAGCCCCATGCTGGTAAAACCAGTCGATTTCTTTCTTTCTTAAAAGAAAAATGCCTCTCAAAACAAGTTCGGTGACTTTATCTGGGTGAGTTTCAGCATAAGCTAGAGCGAGAGTACTTCCCCAGGAACCTCCACAAACTTGCCATCTCTCAATGCTCAAATGCTTTCGTAGTTTCTCCATGTCGTCGACCAAATGCCATGTCGTGTTGTCGACAAGCGAAGCATGCGGGGTACTTTGTCCACATCCCCTTTGGTCAAAAAGCACAATCCGATACTTTCTTGGATCAAAATATCGACGATGCTTGGCCTCAGTTCCCCCTCCGGGTCCTCCGTGAACGAAAACAACGGGTTTCCCTTTGGGGTTTCCACTTTCTTCGAAGTAGAGTTCATGAAGATCAGAAACTTTGAGTTTCCCAGTGTTATAAGGAGTAATATCCGGGTAAATCCATCGGTGTGGGTCTTTCATTAAATTTTCCATAGTGCCCCAAGCCTTACACAAAAATCCATTTTTGTATAGCTAAAGCTAAGGTACCCACTTCCTTTTCAGACCCTTGTAAAAAAGAGGTGGGTATCTTCGGTTTGAGGTGTGTGGTTCCTTTCAAGCTTGAAAAACGACGGGCACCTTAGGGGTGTCTAACAGCTAGACAGGTGCTTCTCGCATGGGGAGTGGACAAGAGCAGGGGCGGTGTATTCTAGGCGTAGAAAATCAGAGGCTTAGCTGGAACACCCATTGCAACCCTTAGATGGAAATGAATGGAGTCAGTCTGTAATCAATTGGAGTCGGGGTTGCATGAGTTTTAAAAAGTGGTCTTTTTCAGTTCTCAGTGGAGCCGTCTTTCTTTTTA
>JBJSXY010000276.1:0-3491 GCA_046086625.1 Pseudomonadota bacterium
GTTTCTAAGTAGCGTACAAGTTCCTGCTATCAATATGTGGATTAGGAAACCCGAATCATCCCACTAAGGAACTGCCACCATCAACGCACAAGTTTTCTCCTGTGATGTATCGGTTTGCTAAAAGAAAACTAATCGCATTCCAAATGTCTTCAGGAGTCCCGGTGCGGCCTAGAAGCGTTCGGGACTCCTGTATTTTTTTTTCGTCATCGGTGAAGTTCTCCGGAAGAAGAACGGGGCCCGGACTGATGGCATTGACTTGAGTGTGAGGCGCTAATTCATAAGCAAGATTTTTGGTGAGATTTAGGAATGCCCCCTTAGCTGCAGCATAGGCCAAATAGCCTCGAAGCGGTTTGGTGGCGTAAATATCTACTAAATTAATAATGTGACTGGGGCGCTCTAGATGAGGGATCAACGCTTGGCAAATAAAGAAATGGCCTTTTACGTTAGTATCAAACAACTCATCCCAAGAAGCCGGAGATACCTGTCCTAAAGGGGTTTTATAAAACTGGCTTGCGACGTGAAAAAGAGCGAAAACCGAACCAAATCCACGGATCAAGTGGGATACCAGTTCTTGCAGCTTTTCTAACTCTTGTAGATTGTAAGCAAAAGTTTTTAGACGGTCTGGATAGAGAAGTTCAAGAGCTCTTAACTCGGGGGAGGATCGTCGGTAAAGACCTGAAACACGAAAACCAGATTCCAAAAGTTTCCGAGTAATCAGAAGGCCCAATCTTCGCGAGCACCCCACGACGACTCCATGTCGATTATCTAAAGGCATAGTGCGAGACTAGAAGGGTCTCCCCCAATTGACAATAGTTCCTGCTTTGAAGTTCCCACAAAAATATGCGAGAGTTATGATGTGAAAAAGATACCAAAGGAGCTCTATGAATAGCGTTTTTGTCATGGGTGCTGATACAAGCGTGGGAAAAACAGTGGTCAGCGCCGGGCTGCTCAAAGCAGGAATCGGGCATGGGGATATTGGCTATTGGAAACCCATCCAAACAGGCACCATTGTTGGAAGCGATGCTGAAGAAGTTCGCTCATTAACTGGCTTGGGAAATGATGATTTGATTTTGGAATCTGTCTATCGATTTGCTGATCCAATGACAGCGGTTTTAGCAGCTGAAAAATGGGGCAAAAGTTTGGATCTGGAAACAATCACGCAGGAATTCAAAAGATATCAGAATTCGGGAAAGACATTAATTATTGAGGGATCGGGTGGATTATTAGCTCCTTTGAACGATCAGGTTTTTCAGGCCGACTTAATTCAGAGCTTAGGGTGCCAAGTAGTGGTTGTCGGAGAAGATAGAACGGGCATTGTAAATCAAGTGTTAATGACCCTTCGATGTGCTAAAGACTGGAAACTAAATATTGTGGGTGTTGTATTAATGAACAGTCGCGGAAATCTAGGAAACGCTCCCGCCATTGATCGTTTTGGAGGAGGTGTGAAAGTGATTCTAGAAGTTCCGCCTATGCCGGACCGTCGCTCCCTGGTGGCTCACTTAGCAGCCGCTCCTGAGATTCGCAAGATTTTAGGAGTTCCTGTTCTTCCGATGTGATGTCAGCTTGAAACCCTCTCTGCGAAAAGCTTGGACCCGTTATCTAGAGTACGAGGTGGCTTTGGTTTCAGCTGCACTGGCGTTCCACTCAATTTTAGCAGTTGTGCCTGTTTTAGGACTAGGATTCTGGTACCTCCAGAGATTAGGCGTGACAAAAAGATGGGTAGTGCTCACGCGCCAGTACGTATTAGAGCATTTAAATGTAAGTTCGAGTGCTGTTTTTTTAAAGCACTTCGATGAAATCACCCATAAAATGGAGAAAACGAGTTGGGGATGGGTTGGATTTATAGTCCTTATTTATACATCTATTAGTTTAATTGGTAAGTTTGGGCGAGGCCTTGATTCTGTCATGAATGAACCTTCGGAACTAAGAGGGGACTGGATTCATCTGATAAAAGTGTGGTTGCGAAGAGCTTGTGGGCTCGTGAGTTTGCCACTGGCGTTGACAGTTTCTGTTGGAATCTCACATTGGTTTAAACAAAAAAACTTCGGATCTGCTTTATCACTTCCCTTATCGTGGACAACGACTATGGTTTCAGTCTTTTTTGTTTATTACTTTATTCCTTCTCGAAGAGTTGGCATTAGACGGGCTTTTCGATTGGCGTTGGTGATTGGGCCTGTTTTAGAGATCTTACGACAACTTTTAGGCTGGTATGCCGAGTCTGCTTTTTCAGGGCAACAGATTTATGGCGTTTTTGCAGTGATTCCCATTCTAATTCTCTGGATTCAATTAAGCTGGGCAGTCTTACTCTCGGGAGCCATTTGGTTAAGAGTTAGGCCCATTAAGTAGGACTGAAAATCTCTGTGACAGTCTTTCAAACGAAATGGGGCACTTTGCGTCTCCACTAGCCGTTGACCCGTTGAATACAACCTTCAAGTAGCCGAAAGTCTATGGCACTCCGCTTGCTCAATACCCGTTTCGGAGGAAGGGAGCTGTTTTGAAAGTACGTATTATCCTCACTGGGATCTTGTCGGCTATTTGCGGACTCGCTTTATTTGCAGGAGTTCTATCTAACCATCAAGGAGCGATTGCGTTCTTAGCTGCGTTGTTTTTAGCTGAAACCGTTTTCTGGAAGTGGAAGTTTTTTTCAAGGTCTCTTTTCTCAAAGGCTCAGAAAACCGAACGGCGCTTAATTGGTTTGTTTTCTCGAAATACCGAGCAGGCAGATTTGCTTCTTTGTCTTGAAATCCAGGAGCGCCTCCGTCTTAATCCAGTACCCAAGGATCGTGAACTGTTACTTAATCTAATGAGTTTATTGGAGCTCCGACACTTGATAGCGGGCGTCCCAAAAAACTCCAAAGAAGCTCTCCAAGAGGCCTTTATTCTGCGACAAAAGAAGCAGGAAGACTCATCAACTGTTCAGAGTCGTGCCTTTTCCGTCGATGATTTTTCAATTCAGGATATCGCGGATGCCGCCACACTTGTGTCTAGTTTGCTGTGGAAGTCATATCGAATTTCTGGAGAAGAAGGAAACCCCCTTGCAAATTCGGCACGGAGCCTGATTGAGCCGTTAAATTGTAAAAGTATCGAAAATCTGACTGACTCAATTCAGCGAGAAGGAGGTGTTCCTTTTCTAGTCTTAAACTTGATTTCTCGAGGGCAATGGGAGTGGGCAAAACCGCTGGGACAGCGACTACTGACGAGCGATATTTCCCTAGAAGAGGAAAGTCGAGCATGTTTATATTGGATGACAGAGATTCAGTGTTTTACGCGTCAAGAGACCACCATTCCCGATTTCGAGACCACAATTCGTTATTTGTATCATCTGTGCTTCATAAATCCCGAGCGAGCGGGCTTTCTTGAAATAGACAGTCAATTTTTCTCTCAATTCGAAATGGTCAATGAACTAGCAAAAGAGGGGTTTCTTTTTAAGGAAACGTTAGTGGATAGAGTGCTTCACTTATGGGGGGAACAAACCGGCTTTTTCGAAGATG
>JBJSXY010000277.1:0-5559 GCA_046086625.1 Pseudomonadota bacterium
GGAGATGCCAAAGTAAAAGATTACAAAACTCATAGGCAAAACTGGACTCGTCTAAAACAACAGGAAAAGCCGAAAAAGAAAATTCTTGAAGGAATTCCTAAGGCCCTTCCAGCTCTACAGTTGGCTCAGAGATATGGGGAAATCACTTCGAGTGTTGGATTTGATTGGAAAAAAACTTCTGGGGTTCTTAAAAAAGTGAAAGAGGAATTAAAGGAGTTTGAAACAGAAGTGAAGGAGAACCATTCAAAAGAGCGAATGGAAGAGGAGTTGGGAGATCTCTTGTTCTCTTTAGCACAAGTGGCACGACACCTGGGCCTAGATGCCGAACGGAGTTTGAAGGGAAGTAGCCTTAAATTTGCCCATCGGTTTGAAAGTCTTGAAAGGAAAGTTAAAAAGATGGGTAAGAATATTGCTGATATGAAATCGGGCGAGCTTGAAAAGGAATGGCAAACTGTCAAAAAGAGTGATTGACTCTAGGTTGTTATGGCATTGATTGTTCAGAAATATGGGGGCAGTAGTCTTGCCTCCCCAAAGCATATCCAAATAGCTGCAGATCGAATCAAAAGCTTGCGTTCATCGGGCGCCGAAGTGGTGGTGGTGGTTTCGGCCATGGGGCATACGACCGACCACTTGTTGAAGCTTGCTGCAAAGACGGTCAAAGTTCCCCCTTCTCGAGAGTTAGACATGTTACTGACGGCCGGAGAAAGAGTGTCCATGTCGTTATTGGCTATGAGTTTACAAGAACGGGAAGTGCCAGCGATATCGTTTACTGGTTCCCAAAGTGGCATTCTAACGACTTCTGATCACTCCCAAGCAAAAATATTGGAGATTCGTCCACAGCGAATTCAAGAAGAGCTTCAAAAAGGAAAAGTAGTTATCATTGCTGGTTTTCAAGGGGTAAGCCGAGAGAAAGAAATTACGACTCTTGGTCGAGGTGGCTCGGATACGACTGCGGTGGCTCTAGCTGCTGCGCTCAAGGCGGAACGTTGTGAGATTTTGACAGATGTAGATGGAATTTTTAGTGCTGATCCTCGAATAGTGACGCAAGCAAGACTTTTTAATCGATTGTCTTATGAAGAATGTCTTGAATTAGCAAGTCTTGGGGCCAAGATGCAACCAAGAAGTATTGAACTTGCGAGACGGTTTCGCGTGAAAGTATGGATTGGTTCTAGTCAGAATATCCAGGGTAAAGGCACCAAAGTTGGGTTTGAAGATGAGGAAAATAAAATGGAGAAACCATTGGTTAAGGGAATAGCAACTAAAGACGGATTTCATTATTTTTCAACAAAGCTCGATTTAAAAACATTGGCGGGTTTTTTTCAGCAATCTGGAGCGACACTTCGATTTTTTAATATCGGTGACGGGTGTACGACATTTTTGTGTGATGAATCGCAAGTGGATTCTCTTCGAGAATTGTTAAAAAAATCAGATTCAAATTTTAAAGAGGTCAAAAACGTATCAACCGTCTCAGTCGTGGGTGAAGGGGTTTCTAACTCAAAAGAGCTTTTACCCAAGTGTCTTTCAATTTTAGAAAGTTTAGGGCAGCAATCTTTGATTTTTGCCAGCAATACTCTGTCTTTGACCCTTGCGGTGTCTTCAAACCAGAAAGCTCTACTCACTCAAGTACTTCATCAAGAACTCATTGAAAAAGATCTTTAAATAAAGAAACCCACCCCTGTTTCCAAGGATGGGTTTCCCTATTTATTCGGGAAGTGAGGACTTATGAAGTCCCCACCTCCGTACTAGGTAAACTGACCATAGTACCACCCCCTTTCTTGGGGCATTTAGCCCGGTCAACTTTAGTTTATCATGAGACAGAGCAACTCAGACAAAAATGGTGCGCCTGTAAGAGCCTGATTTTATTTCGTAATACTCGTGACTCCCGGCGTCTCCCCCATTGAATTTGAGTAACGCGATATGTTATAATAAGCGAGTTAAAGGTGCCAAACACTAGCAGGCTAAGTACTTAAGATATTTTGTTTTTTTTCCGAAAAGAGTGCTGAAACCTCAGGGTTTCTTGGAGCTCTTTTTGGAAAGAGCTTGGGAGTATTTATGTCCGTTTTAGCTTTGGTAGCTTTAGTGCTGACTGGCAGTAGTGCCTTTTACATCGGCTGGATTCTTTTTTCAGGTGAAATTGAAGGGGCGGCTGCTGGACAACTGGATCCAGGAAAAAGAACCTCTCAGAACGGTCTTTTAAATCTTTCCCGAAAAATGTTTCGGCCTTTGGTAATGCCTTATTCCCAACGAATAAAAGCCGAGAGTTGGAAAAAGAAAAATAAACGGCTCATTATTTCAGCAGGTCTTGAGAATGAAATTGATCCAGACGAGCTCCTGGCTTTCAAAATCTTTTTAGGCTTTATCATTCCTCCCGTTCTGTATCTTTGGTTTTTCTCCAATGGGATGAAAACTTCCCCTATGATTTTTCTATTTATGGGCCTTACTCTGTACATGTATCCCAGTCTCTGGATTTCTGGTTTAAGAAAAAAACGACAAGAAGAAATAAAACTTCAACTCCCCTTTGTGATAGACCTGATGACACTTTCAACAGAGGCGGGTCTGGATTTCATTGGAGCGATTCAGAAAGTGGTTGAAAAAACTAGACCAGGTCCACTCGTGGACGAATTAGAGAGAATGTTGCAGCAAACTCAGTTGGGTACCAGCCGAGCAGACGCCATGAGAGAGCTGGCTTGGAGAATTGATCTGACTGAAGTTTCTTCATTAATTGCTGTTCTAGTGACGGCAGACGAAATGGGGGGGAGTATTGGAGCCGTTCTTCGGGTTCAGGCTGATCTCATTCGTACCCAAAGATTTACTAGTGCAGAGAAAAAAGGGGCGGCAGCTTCTCAAAAACTATTGTTTCCATTGATTCTTTTTATTATGCCGGCCGTTTTTATCATGATTTTCGGCCCAGTTATTTTAGGTTTTATAGGCGTTAAATAAGTGAAGACCGTTTTAACAAAAGGAGGAGTTGTTCTCTACGAAAGTTGTCGAGTCGCCAACAACTTTTTCTCTCGTTTTCTAGGGCTGATGGGCAAAGCTCAGGTTTTAGAAAATGAAGCTATCGTGTTTCCAAAGTGCAATTCCATTCACACGTTTTTTATGAGAGTTCCCATAGATGTTATTTTCGTTTCTGAAACGGGAAAAGTGGTCAAAGTATTTTCAGGGCTGGTTCCTTGGAGGCTTTTACTCCCAATGAAGGGAGTGGCGCACACGATTGAAATAGCCTCTCTTGGCGCTGATCGAAAGAATATAAAACCGGGCGATCAATTAAGTTGTCCAGGAGTATTTGAATGAGATTTGAAATACTTCAAAATGGACAGGTCCTTGAGACCAAAACTTTGACTGAAGGCCAGTACCATGTCGGACGATCCGAATCTTGCGAAATTTGTCTTAAGTCGACTCGCGTTTCAAAACAGCATGCCCTCATTGTCATCAAGGGGTCTCAAGTCGCGATTATTGATTCTGGCTCCGCCAATGGAATTTTCGTAAACGGAGTCTTAATCAAAAAGCAACGGATAAATCACGGCGACTTGATAAGTATTGGGGACTATCAAATTCGTTATTTACGTCCTTTTCCAAAAAAGCAATCTGCTGGCGGTGTTTTCAATATCACTCAGGGAAATCTGGCTAGAAAATCAGAAACAGATTATGTGCCTTCGGAAGAAGAAATCCCAAAGCAGCAGGTTGCAAATCCGCAAGAACAATTTGCACGGGTAGTTGATCAAAAAGTATTGATTCCCTTTTATGGGCTGATGAAAGTCGCTGATTGGCGATGGATCTTAGGGACTCTGATTATCAGCGCTCTAGCTCTTTCGGTCCTATTGGCTGCTCGTCCCATTTATGTGTGGGCTACTGGACTGGCTGAAAAAGAGGCTCTCGATCGGGCTCACTCGATTGTGAATCAAATTGTGAGGGAAAACTTTCGCAGTCTCCAAAAGGGAGGTGATTACGCTCGACTCAGTGTAGATCCCTGGGAATCAGTTCGCGGATTCAAAGAGATCTATATTCTGGATGGCCAAAATGGAAATATTCTGGCACCCGTAAAGTTATTTAATAAGACTTTAAACGATTCCTATGCTTTGGTGGCTTTTCGGAGAGTAGTGGATGAACGAGCGGCCCAGATTACCATTGAACATCCAGACGGTGGATTCATTCTGGCTCAACCAGTTCCTCAATCGAGCATCGAAAGTGCAAATGAACTCAATTTGGGGCCCGCAGCCGTTGTTCTAGTAAATTTCACAGCGACTGAAAGTATCACTTCAGTTTTTGAGCCGGTTCTGGAAGCTTTAATATTCGCAGTGTTTTTGGGTCTTCTAGCCTATTACTTAATTATCAAGATGGTCACTCGGCCCCTTCAGCAAATTCAAGAGCAATTGGATGCTGCACTTCGTGGCGAACCAGTGAGTATCAATTGTGACGTTAAATTTCCGGACCTGGAAAACCTCGCTCAAGTAATAAATTTTTCAGTCGCTCGACTGCGGCAATCTAATCCCGACTTAAGTCGGCCTCTGACGGATGCAGATACTGATTCCGAAGACAATCTTCTCATTAAAACGGTTGAAGAGTTGGACATTGGAACCGGGGATGGGCTCCTACTTTTGGACAAGGAAAAGAAAGTTAAATTTGTGGGACACATTTTGGAAGATCTGATTGGCTTGAAATACGAATATGCAAAAGGCCAAAACATTTCTGACTGCTGTCGTGATCCGGGATTCGCTGGAACTACCATTGATCTTTCGGAACGAGTAGTCAGCAGCTTAGGTGAAACGCAAGAGGCGGTATTGGATATTAATGGTACGAATCGACCCATGGTGGCTGTTGGGCACAGAAGCCAAAGTGGGGAAATCAGGTTTGTTCTTATAACAGTGAGGATGACAGGAAGCTAATAACTTTTTATGAGAGCAGCGATTGAAAAAAATCAGGAGCCCGGGCTTTACCCTAGCTTAGCTCAGTTGTCTGGCAGCGGTAAGGGGAGGGTCTATTATATTGATCAGAACCGGATCACGATTGGTCGGGCAGAGACGAATCACGTCGTCGTGGTCGATGATTCAGTATCGAGAGAACATGCCATTATTGAAAAGGGAGAAGATGGCGCTTTTGTAATTTTTGATAATCAAAGTCGGAATGGCATTTTGGTAAATGGAAAAAAAGTAGATGGATCAGTTATTGAGAGCAATGATGAAGTAAGTATCGGAAAAGTTATTTTTAGATTCACTGTCCCGGGTTCTGATTTAGGATCCCCCGATTCGGATAATGGAACAGAAAAAGCACCAGCACTTCCCGACAAACCGAAACTCGCCATTAGCCGAAGAACACTGCTCTATGGGGGTGCAGGGCTAGTGTTAGCTGCATTTTTCCTCATGAATCAGGGCTCGGATTCAAAGCCTGAATCCAACATTGCCAAAAAGAACGAGCAAAATACGAAACCACAGGTCATAGTGAGTGAGCTCCCTACTGCCCCTACAGTAACTAGTCCTGAGCGACCAGAGATGATCGATTTAACAAAGAATCCAGTGGAGAAATCCTTAGATCAACTTTCGCAAGGGGATTCACCTGTAG
>JBJSXY010000278.1:0-3772 GCA_046086625.1 Pseudomonadota bacterium
TATCGTCTTGAGCTTTATCGGAATCACTCGTGAGAGCGGTTTTTTTTGAGCATCCACACAAAGATCTACTGAAACAACTGGATCGTGAGAAACCAGGGGAATATCCTCTTTAGATAAGACTAAATCTAATTCAATCCAATCTGCGCCAGCTAAAAAAGCCTCTTCAAAAGCGGGTAGGGAGTTTTCAGGGTGGGTGCCACGGGATCCTCGATGTCCCTGAACCTGGATGGTTTTCTGAGCCGATACGGTTTTTGTCAAGGATGACTGGCATCCCACTAAGCTGAGAATTAGGGAAGATAAAATAATCAAGTAGGTCACAAAGATGCCTCAATGAGTTTTCGGTAAGGTTCTTTTATCTCTAGGGCTGAGCCCCCGCCAATGCCTTGAAGAACTTGCTCAATCATTTCCTTGATAAAAGTGTCTTTTTGGAACGCAAATAAATGGCCTCTTCCCGAAGAATCAAACAATTTATGGCAACCCAAAAGAAGGCCCCAAAGCAAAAAAACCGTTCTTAAAGCTTCGTCTTCGTTCTTAGCTTTCAAATAAGGAGATTGCTGGATGAAATTTTTTAGTTTGTCCAAACTACAAAGAGTAACACTCATTAATCGAGTTAAAGTTGCCGCCTGAATTTGAACTTCTTTCATTCCTTTATACGAATAAAGAAGCATATCGAAGTACTCCCCATAGGGACCGTAAAAAGCAAAGAACGATTCTGCTATTTTAACCAGGATATCGGAAACCTGAGCTCGACTTTTGGCTCCTTTGGCCCTTTTTAAGAGGATTTCTAATTGTTTATCATACTGTTCAGCTCCCTTAAGAGCTAAAGAGGCAAAAATATCCTCTTTGGATTGAAAATACCGATAAATAAGCCCAACACTAATCTCCGCTTCTTTGGCCACATCTTGGAGGGGGGTATTTAAAAACCCTTTTCTTTCAAATAACTGCCTGGCGGCCTCAAGGATATCATTGGCTCTTTGCTTCTTTTCCCGCTCTTTCCGCTCTTTGATCCCCATTTTTTCCTCGCTAATTTGGGCTAGATTATGATAAATCGGCGCCTCAGTCTGATACAGGTTGGGTCACCCTGGCAAGTAGGGGAAAACGCCCGAAAAATGAATGGCGTTCAAAAATAAAACACGGTTCAGTAAGCCGTTGAATTGACAGGTTTTTCCTTTTATACGATCCTGGTTGTAGCTGAGCGTTAAGAAAGGTGAAGTGAGGAAATAAAATGGATAAAGGCGCCCCGAAGGACATATTTCAGAAGTGCACTGCTTTCGAAGAAGCTAATCGAGTTAGGCAGTTAGGTGTTTATCCGTATTTTCGTTCTATTGAAGAAACCCGCGGGAACGAAGTGGTTTGCCATGGCCAAACCAAAATCATGATTGGATCGAACAATTACTTGGGGCTTGCTCAAGATCCCCGTGTAATTGAAGCTGCTTGTGATGCGGCGAGAAAATATGGTTCGGGCTGTACTGGTTCTCGATTTTTAAATGGAAATATCCGCCTTCATGAACAATTAGAAGAAGAGTTAGCGCAGTTTCTTCAAAAAGAAGCCGTCCTTCTTTTTTCTACTGGTTTCTTCGTAAATCAGGGAGTTTTAGCAACTCTTCTGGAAGATGGAGATGCCATTCTCTGTGACCGAGAGAACCACGCCAGTATTTTAGATGGCTGCAAGCAGTCCGCTGCTAAGACGATTCCGTTTGCTCATAATTCCGCAGATGCTCTCAGACGGCGATTAGAGCGATTGCCTGAAACTGCTGGAAAGCTGCTGATTGTGGATGGGGTTTTTAGCATGTCCGGGGATATTGTGGATCTCCCCGCTATGGCAAAAGTTGCTAAAGAATATGGTTGCCGCATTTATGTCGATGAAGCCCATGCTCTGGGAGTTCTGGGTCCCAAAGGTGAGGGAACAGTCCATCATTTCGGAATGAATCAAGATGTGGATTTGATCATGGGAACTTTCTCTAAGAGTTTGGGTTCTATGGGCGGGTTTATCGCTGGTCCGGAATACGTTGTCGATTATCTGAAACACAAAGCTCGTTGTTTTATGTTTACCGCTTCGTTAGCTCCTGCCGTAGCAGGTGGCGTACTTAAAGCGCTTCAGATTTTAAAACAAGAGCCTGAGCTCATGGGATCTCTCTGGAAGAACACGAAAAAAATGCATGAAGGGTTTAAGAGTTTAGGTTTCAGAATTGGAACGACTCAGACGCCCATTGTGCCGATTTTAATCGGGAGTGAAGTGAAAGCTTTTATTTTTGCACAAAAGCTCTATGAAGCTGGCATTTTTGCAACTCCTGCTGTTTTCCCCGCTGTTCGTTATGGAGAAGCTATTATCCGAACAAGCTACATGGCTACTCATACCGATTCGGAACTGAATTATGTTCTGGAAACTTTCGGTCGGTTGGGCCGTGAATTAGGAGTTTTTGAAGAAGCTGCCTATACAGGGAGTACAAAAAAGAATGGTTACGATTTTAATAGCATCGAACTCCAAAATGCTGAAGGTCTTCGAAAGTCTGCCGGAGAAGATACACCAGCAGGATCCCCAGTTGGTGCCCCCGTTCCCAGGTAGCGTTGCAAAGTTATTTAAGCCCGGCGCGCCTTTTTTAAAACGAGGCAAGCTTTTCCCACTTCTTGCATTTAAAGATGGAAAACCTGTTGGAAGAATAGCTGCCATAGTAAATGAAGCGCACAATCGATATTACCAAGACCAAGTCGGGTTTTTTGGTTTTTTTGATTTTGTAAACGATCTGGAAGTGGCTCAAGCATTGCTTACCGAAGCGGCCTCAATTCTTCGAAAAGAAGGACTAACGACTTTAAGAGGGCCCTATAGTCCCAGCTCTAATGATGAGTGCGGTTTATTAGTGGAGGGATTTAACCTGCCTCCCATGATCATGATGCCGTACAATCCTGCTTTTTATGAAAAGATTTATGAACAGTTGGGTCTTGTTCGTGTTCGTGAACTGTATGCTTATTATCTTCGGAGTGATATTGGAATTCCCAAAAAGCTTGGCCGTGTGGTTGAGCGAGTGAAAAAAAGAAGCGGTATTCAATTCCGTAATATTGATTTGAGGCGAATGGATGACGAGCTTCGAATTATAGAAGATCTCTACAATAGCACTTTAAAAAGAAACTGGGGGTTCGTTCCTGTTACTTATGAAGAGCTTCAATTTGCGAGCGAGGATTTGAAACAAATTGTTCAGCCAGAATTAGTGATGATCGCCGAAAAAGAAGGCAAAGCGATTGGCTTTTCGATGATTCTTCCAAATATCAATGAGTTCTTACTTCGAGCAAAAAAACATCGAGGTTTATTGCGAGTTCTTAACTTTGTTTGGTCTTTAAAAATGCGGAGTCCAAAAGAAGCTCGCTTGGCGGTCCTGGGTGTGAAGCCCGAGTATGAAAACTTGGGAGTTCCGGCTGTGTTTTACTTTGAGAGTATCCAAAGAAGCAGAAAGAAAATAGTGGGAGGCGAACTCTCCTGGATAGAAGAAAGCAATACGCCCATGATTCGAAGCCTTGAGATGATGGGGGCGAAAAAGTATAAAACTTATCGTATTTACGAGGCGCCCACATGAAAGCACTTCTGACGGGTGCGAGTGGATTTGTTGGAAGAAATCTACTTTTACATTGGTTAACTCAGAACCAATACGAACAAATTATTCTGCCAGTTAGAAATTCGAAAAAGCTTATAGAACAGCTTCACAAAGAGGGAATTTCGGATCTTTCAAAAGTTCTGATTAAAGAATCAAGCGCCCCCGAATGGGCAGGGTTGCAAGGA
>JBJSXY010000279.1:0-3399 GCA_046086625.1 Pseudomonadota bacterium
CCATCAATTGAACTTGCGCTTCTTGCGGACTTGGCGCTTTTCGAATGAGCGCAACCACTTCGTCCAAGTTTTCTACTGCTTTTTTAAGGCCCTCTAAAATATGGGCTTTCTCTTCGGCCTTCTTTAATTCGTAAATCGTTCGTTTGGTAACGACTTCTTTTCGGTGTGCAATGAAAGCAACCAAGCAATCTTTGAGCCCCAGCATTTTTGGCTGTTGTCGGTCCAAAGCCAATATGCTGATCCCAAAAGACGTTTCCATTTGGGTGTTTTTAAAGAGCTGATTTAAAACAACTCGGCTGTCTTCGCCTTTTTTTAAATCGAAGACAATCCGCATTCCTTTTCTGTCCGATTCATCTCGAATGTCTGAAATGCCTTCCACCCTTTTTTCGTTCACAAGGCGGGCAACATCTTCGATTAATTTAGCTTTATTTACCTGATAAGGAATTTCATTAACGATAATTCGTTCTCTATCGCCTTTAAATGGCTCAATTTCGGTCTTAGCTCTTAGGTGAATAATGCCTTTGCCTGTTTCATAGGCCTCTTTGATGCCCTTTCTTCCGTAAATAAAAGCCGCTGTGGGAAAATCGGGTCCCGGAACGATTTTCATTAGCTCCAGAGTTCCAATTTCTGGTTTTGCAATGACTGCTTTAAGAGCATCTACGATTTCACCCAAATTGTGTGGGGGAATATTCGTGGCCATTCCGACAGCAATCCCAGAAGATCCATTAATTAATAAATTTGGAATTTTCGTCGGAAGAACAGCAGGTTCTTTCAGCGAATTATCATAGTTGGGTGTGAAATCGACGGTCTCTTTGTCGAGATCCGCCAAAACTTCATTCGTGATTTTCTCGAGCCGAACTTCGGTGTATCGCATGGCCGCTGCCGAGTCGCCATCCACAGAGCCAAAGTTTCCTTGCCCATCCACCAAGGGATAGCGCATAGAAAAATCTTGCGCCATACGGACCATGGTTTCATAGACAGCGGTATCCCCGTGCGGGTGGTATTTACCGATGACATCCCCGACGATACGGGCAGACTTTTTATAGGGCTTATCATGGGTATTTCCCATGTCGTACATCGCGTACAAAATTCTTCTGTGAACGGGCTTCATTCCATCTCGAACATCCGGAAGAGCGCGGCCCACGATCACCGACATCGCATATTCGAGATATGCTTCGCGCATTTGTTCTTCGATGCTGACTGCCGTCAAATGATTTTCTACTGTAATTGGCGTATCCATTTTTAAATCCTAAACATCTAAAGTTCGAACTCTCAGAGCATTCTCCTCGATAAAGTCTCTTCGGGGTTTGACCTGATCTCCCATGAGAACTGAAAACACGCTGTCTGCTTCAGCGCCGTCTTCAACCTGAACTTGTAACAGTGAACGAACCTTAGGATCCATCGTGGTTTCCCAAAGCTGCTCTGGGTTCATTTCTCCCAAACCTTTATATCGCTGTATTTGCAACCCTGTCTGACCATGCTCCATGACCGCTCTTCTGAGGCTCTCAACTTCCTGATAAGTAGTCTTGGATTCCCCTTCGATCAACTGAAATGGGGCTTTTCCTAATTTAGAAAAACTCTGAGTCAGCTTTTTCAACTCTGCTAGCTGAGGTGAATTTAGAAAATCCCAAGTGATCTTGGTGGTGGCCTTCAAATTATGTTTCGCTGTCACACAAACAGCTTGGAATCCTCCGTGCTCTGAGTCGGAAGAAATCGTATAACTAAACCGTGTTCCGCCATCATCGACAGATATCTTCTTTTGATAAGCATCCAGGCGGCTTTTCAATTCTGATTCGCTTTTTAGCGTTTCGATGGTCCACGAATCATCTAAGGCAACTGTTCGAATGAGCTCTGCGTCTGCTTTGCGGGCTAGGCTCGTAAGTGACTGTTGAAACTGGCTGACCTTTTTGAAAATATTTTTTGCGGTTCCCTTCTCAACTTTTTCTGAGGCGGCTTGTAGATCAAGATCCTCCAACGCTTGAGAAAGAACAAAATCTTCGAGCATCGAATCATTTCGAATGTAGCGCTCGGTTTTTCCTTTTTTCACTTTGTAGAGCGGGGGCTGCGCTATGTATAAATATCCCTTTTCAATAATTTCTGGCATCTGGCGATAGAAGAAAGTGAGCAACAAAGTTCGAATATGAGCACCGTCCACGTCAGCATCAGTCATGATAATAATCTTGTGATATCGAACCTTGGCAATATCGTATTCTTCTTTGCCAATACCAGTGCCCAGAGCTGTAATCAGCGTTCTGATTTCAGCAAACTCAAGCATTTTGTCGAAACGCGCTTTCTCAACATTTAAAATTTTTCCCTTGAGAGGAAGAATCGCTTGATTTTTTCTGTCACGGGCCTGTTTCGCTGAGCCACCGGCCGAATCCCCTTCTACGAGATAGAGCTCGCAAAGAGCAGGATCTTTTTCCTGGCAATCAGCCATTTTTCCGGGAAGACCGCCTAAATCAAGAGCGGATTTTCGTCTTGTAAGATCGCGAGCTTTTCGAGCTGCAATTCGAGCTCTGGCGCCTTCTATTGCCTTCATTGCAATTTTTTTGGCGTCTCCAGGATTTTCTTCGAGATAAATAGAAAACCGCTCGTTCATTAAGTTTTCAACAAGCCCTTTAACTTCTGAATTTCCCAGCTTGGTCTTTGTTTGGCCTTCAAATTGAGGATTTGGAATCTTAACACTGATGACAGCGGTCAAGCCTTCGCGAATATCTTCACCAGTTAAACTCTCACCGAGATCTTTTGAGAGCCCCGAATTATCAATGTATTTATTAACACAACGAGTGAGCGCAGTTTTAAAACCTGCCAAGTGAGTCCCACCCTCAATGGTGTTGATGTTGTTGGCGAACGTAAAAATATTTTCTTTATAGCTATCATTCCACTGCAACGAAACTTCTAAAAAGATACCGGTTGCTTCTGCATAAAAATAAATGGGTTCGGCATGAAGCTTGGTCTTTGCTTTGTTGAGATGTTCAACAAACGATTT
Source organism: Pseudomonadota bacterium (assembly GCA_046086625.1). Classification (GTDB taxonomy): domain Bacteria; phylum Bdellovibrionota; class FAC87; order UBA2466; family UBA2466; genus RFNO01. The sequence continues at coordinate 2,990 of JBJSXY010000279.1, forward strand.
AATTCCGCCTTCTGAAAAAAACTCTTGGGTTTTCTCAGTGCGTTCGTCTGTAAGAATAACTCTGATGCCTCGATTGAGATAAGAAAGTTCTCGAATTCGATTTGCAACCGTTTCAAAACTAAATTCGGTAGTCTCAAAAATTTCGGTATCCGGCTTAAAAACGATTTTGGTTCCCGTTTTGTCAGTAACACCGACTTCTTTTACGGGCGCTAAGGGCTTTCCCCGTTCATATTGTTGAACGTAAACTTTTCCTTGGCGTTTTACTTCAGCCGTAAGCCTTTCAGATAGAGCATTCACAACAGAGACGCCCACTCCGTGAAGACCGCCAGAAACTTTATAAGCGTTGTTGTCGAATTTACCGCCAGCGTGAAGGATGGTCAGAACAACTTCGAGTGCAGAAACTTTTTCAG
>JBJSXY010000280.1:0-3051 GCA_046086625.1 Pseudomonadota bacterium
ACCCCTTTTCCTTAAATGTTCGTTATAGTCGAGGCCCCCGAGCAGGAGAGTGCTTAAATCTTTTTGATTATCGTCCTGCACACCTCTTAAACCCCGAGGAAGCAGCCCAATATGCTGAAAAAGCCAAACTCCCTCCGCCTCAACCAGGAGAAATTTGGGTTGCAAATGTGTGGCACAAGGGAAAATTTTGGGTGGTTCGAATTCCCGATGTAGCTGTTGAAAATGTGATGCTTCAAATTGAGCGCTTTGATCCGAATATTCCGATTCTAGATTTTATTAATAAGCGGCGGTGGTTTGCCGCTCATGCTCAAGTACGATTCAAACTTAAAAAAGGACAGGAAGCTATTTTTATCCCTCAGAAACTCGACGACCACTCCGGAACAATACAACTTTCAAACTTAGTTTTTTCTTCAGAAGCAGTTCGTCCTCGAGGAGAGTCTTTTGGTCCGTTAAAAGGAAATCGAGATCACTATGGTTTAGCTAAGCGAGTTCTGACGGTTGAAGAAGTGGTCGATGTTTCAGTCAAAAAACTTCACCATCAAATCGCTCAGTATCCCATCAATATCAATGCGCCTGCGAATGAGACCGATAGAATAAGGCAAGAGTATCTTCTTTCTGCTCTCAAAAGATCGGAGCGTGACTGGACGGCTTATCATCAAGGAAAAACTGTCTTTTATAATACCGAGGAACGAAATTGCCTATCCGAGGCCATCGATATTTTTGATGAAGTTAGCGACTACCATCGAGTTTCAAAGGGCCAAGAAAGATCTCCCGAGAGACGTCCCCGAGAGCTACTTCCCGCACTTTCCTCTAGGGGTTTACTCTCTAACGGCCGGTATCCCTCTCTAAACAGCGAGTACGGCTACCCTAATTATTAAAGTTTCTGTTTAAATAAAATGACGTGGTAGGCCCTCGTCTCATAATCCTGAGAGCATAGTCCTCCCAAAAGTGGATTGAGCATACTACCTTGGTAGTTTTTTAAGACTTGCTCTTTCTGAGCTGAACACTCTGAAAAACTTTGAAATTTATCGACGGATTTTCGCCATTCAAGATTCGGTTTTTCGATGAAACCCAAGTGTAAATCGTAGGCGCCAAATTGCCGATCTCCGCAATAGATCGTAAACAAATATTTCTCTTTATCTCCCAAAAAGCTCTTTGCTTCCTGTACTTGGCGCGCACAATCGCTTTCAGTGGGAACCTTCGTTACTCGCTCCATCGAAAAATGAAGGGGTTGAGTTGAAAAATAATGCACATCTCCTTCTCCTGTTCCCATAACTGCACTGTACTGGAAGACTAAATCCGAAAGGATGGCCCCCTGTTTCGATAGAGCAATTTTTAATCCGTTATAAATCTCCTCAAAAGTAATCAATATAGGCTTCGCAAACATTAAATAAGTTCCCATTTCGGGTTTGAGTTTGGGTTTTCCTGTTGCTGTAATAATAATTTCCCAGTTTTTACCAGCAGACAATTCGAGGCTCCGACAATAAGTAAAGAAGGGGGTTAACCCAGTAGCCTGAAAAAAAATCTCTGTTTGCAGCGGTAGGGCCTTAAGACAGTCAGCTTTTTCCTTATGCCGACCTCTGCTTCCCACAATAACCGAATAATCATCTGTCGATACCACTTCCAGTTTCTCAGAAGCTTCATATTCAATTAAAAAATCGTAACTGGTTTGGTGCTCTGAAACACATTCCACGTGCATCACTTTAGTTTGAGTTCCCTCTTCAAATTTCTGAGCAATAGAAGCCGTTTGAGAATGGCAATTCCGATCCTCTTTTGGAAAGCCATTCAAATAGAATCGAAAGACATCCGCAGAAGCTAGCGACTGAAAAACAAGGTTCAGAACAACTAAAGAAAGGAATGAGAATTTCATGGCCCAAGAGCTATCAATCTTGTGGCGTTTTGGCAACGGTCCACTCGAACGCTTTAACTGCCTCATTTCCATTGTAATCAGAGACACTTAGTTCAAGCCGATGTTTTCCAGAACTTAAAGGAAATACTTGCCCAGCTATCTTTCTAAAGCCCAAGTCAATCACAGGCTTTCTACATTCATAGTCCCCGCAAGCAAGCTCCGGAATATAAAAGTTGTTAACAAAGGCATCATTACTCGATCCTCCCGGAAGGGAATCAAATTTCCAAACTGTAAAAGGCTTTTCGCCGTCGATAGAAACTCTTAATTCATTAGGGGGTAGCACGAAGACATTACTTAGCACGAGATCTTTTACTTCAGCGGCAATGGTGTAGCCATTGGGCCTCTTAATGACCTGAAAATCAATAATTTCAGGAGCTGAATCGTCTGGTAAAAGCCTCAAAAAATCGAAAGGATTTAGGTAAGTTTTATTTTTTCCAAGAACGTTGAGATGGATGTGATGAAAGCGTTCTCCAAATGTCGTAATGCCCCAGAAGTAAACTTCTCCTAATTTGGTTCCTGCGCTAATAGGGGTTTTGCTCTGATAAGCTTGGAAGATCGAATCAGGAATAGAAGATCTTTCAACGTGGTGATACTGCCAAATAAATCCATCTGAATCTAGGATGGCAATTTCCCAATAAGCGTCGTCACCAGGCATATAGTTTTCAATGTTAATGACCTGCCCGCCCACGGATGCAATTACCTCACTTCCAGCATCAGCACGAATGTCGATCCCATGGTGAAAATAAGCACTTCCGAAGAAAGAATACCTTTGGTAGCTCGCCATCGTATGGCCAATCGATTTTACGTCGACTGGCCAGGGAGCTCTTTCATTGTGGCCAGACAATCTCAAGCTGCGAAGCTCCCCAGAAGCCCTCTCTAAATAATCGGGATGAAATTCTCTTTCGATTTCTTCCGAGCAGGGGGACTGATAAGCCAAACCCAAGGGAGAAAAAAAACCAAGGAGTAAAATTAACAAATGAATCATGAGAGTCGTGGATTTAATTTTTGTTGATGGTAACATAGTCCCTCATTGAGAGGTTTAATCATATGGCTTGTCCCTGTGGAAACAAACAAAATTATCAAGAGTGTTGCGAGCCCTTTATTTTAGGAAGATCCCATCCCGAAACTGCCGAACAGCTGAT
>JBJSXY010000281.1:0-5145 GCA_046086625.1 Pseudomonadota bacterium
GTTTTTTGCAGGGATATGACCTGCGTTGTTCAGAGCTTCATAAGCCAAGCCCCCAGTCATTGAACCATCGCCAATAATAGCAATGGCCATATGATCAGAACCGCTCAGTCTTAAACCCTCTGCTATCCCCAATGCCGCTGAAATAGAAGTACTCGCATGACCTGCACCAAAATGATCGTATTCACTTTCGGCTCGGCTTGTAAAACCACTCAGCCCCTCAAACTGTCGAATCGTGTGAAAGCGCTCTTTTCTACCCGTTAAAACTTTGTGGGGATAAGCTTGATGTCCGACATCCCAAACCAATTTGTCTTTTGGGGTTTCAAAGATGTAGTGGAGAGCTACCGATAATTCTACGGTTCCCAAATTGGATGAAAAATGCCCGCCCTTTTGAGAGATCACTTCTAAAATGAGATCCCGAACTTCATTACAAACCGATTCAAGCTCCGTTTTTTTCAAACGGCGCAAATCTTGAGGAAAATGAATTTTATCAAGAAGCTTTCCCACTAATAATTCCTATGTCGAATGAACTCAGCAATATCTCTAAGAGCTTGTGATTTGTCACCCCAGGGTTCAACGGATTCGATAGCTGTTTGGATCAATTGGTCTAAAAGGTCCTGCATTTCAACCCGATTCATCAGCTCACTGTAGGCTGGACGAGCTTTTTTTCTGGGCCCCCGGGCATAACGCCCGCTCGACCCGGCATCCAAAATATCATCTGAAATTTGAAAAGCGAGCCCCAGAGCGCCGCCATAACGCTTTAATAATAATGATTTTTTCTCATCTAAACCGCTGAGCCGAGCAGGTAAAAGCACTGAAGCCACAATCATTGCTCCCGTTTTGTGAATATGGATAAACTCGACTTCGGGCAAATTAAACTGGGGTTGCTCCAAAGTAATATCAATAAATTGCCCACCCACAAGCCCCCTCACCCCAGCAGCTGAAACTAACAGTTCCATAGCAGACAAAACATGAGAGGCATTAAATTTTTTTTGTTCCTGAAGTCGAGCTAATTGTCCAAAAGCTTCTGTTAAAAGAGCGTCACCCGCCAAAATAGCGACTGCTTCTCCAAATTTTTTGTGACTGGACGGCTTTCCCCGGCGGGTATCGTCGTCGTCAAGGGCTGGTAAATCGTCGTGAATCAGAGAATAAGTATGGATATATTCGACTGCCAAAGCCGCAGGCAGAACATCTTCGGGCTTAAGTCCCAAGCACTCAGCTGTGGCAAGCGTTAAAAGGGGACGAAATCTCTTACCGCCGCCAGAAAGACTGTATTCCATCGCCTCAATGAGCGGAGCAAATCGTTGAGAAGCTGTTTTACGATAGTGGTTGAGGCTTTGCTCAATTCCAGAATCAACTAAAGCTACCCAGGCAGCAGAATAAGTCTTGAAATTCATTGAGAAACATCAAATGGGGTCGTTTTAAAATCCCCTTCAGGGGTTTGCATTAATAGTTCTACTTTACGCTCGACTTCTTCAAGCTGTTTTAAACATTCGCGAGATAAAGCTACCCCTTTTTCAAAAGCTTTAAGCTGAGCCTCCAGGGGAATGTCGCCCCCCTCTAGCTGGCCAACAATTTTTTCAAGCTCCTTCAAGGAGGTTTCAAATGAATGGGATTCTTTAGAATTGCTCATAGGCCACCCAGAATAGGTGAGCTGGGTTCGGACTGTCAATCAGAGCGCTGTTTAAATTGACATTACCAATAGATAGCTCCAAAGAGATAGAAGCACCATGAGAGCTTTCTATTTTTATGCTTATTTTTTCGCTTCTTTTTTGATCTCTGGCTGTTTTTTAAGAAAAGATAGTTCTCCTCGGCCCGTAATTGATAATGAAATCCGCTTAGGTGAATTTGGGGCAATGACTGGTCCCGAAAGCGTTTTTGGAACTGACACTCATAAGGGCATTTGGCTTGCCGTGGAAGAAGCTAACCGCAAGGGAGGAATTCGCAAAAAAAACATTAAAATTATTTCTTATGATACTGAAGGGCTTGCAGAAAAAGCGATTTCGTCTGTAACTAAACTCATCACTCAAGATCACGTTCACGTTATTTTGGGAGAAGTAGCAAGCTCATTATCCTTAGCAGCTGCGCCTGTGGCTCAGTCTTACCAAATTCCCATGATTAGTCCCGCAAGCACCCACCCCCAGGTTACTCAACTCGGAAATTATATTTTTAGAAGTTGCTTCATTGAGCCTTTTCAAGGATCCGTCATGGCTAAATTTGCCCTTAATCATCTCAATTTAAAGAAAGCAGCTATTCTTCGCGATCAAGAAAGTGATTATAGCCATGCTCTTGCAAATTTCTTTTCGGATGATTTTAAGAAAATGGGGGGGCAAGTTCTTATTGACCTCAATTATTCTTCCCGAATGGAAAACTACCGGGCTCAACTCCAAAAAATTAAATCAACCAAAGCGGATATTATTTTTATTCCTGGTTATTACCGTGACGTGGAAAAAATCATGTTCTTGGCTAAACAACTCGGAATTCGTTCAGTTTTATTGGGTGGTGATGGTTGGGATGGGTTAAATTTAAAACCTGACGACCATAGCCCTCTTCTTCCAGCTTATTTTAGTAATCACTTTTCAGCAGATGATCAAAATCCTGTCGTTCAAGGATTTGTGGCTCGTTTCGAAGAGCAATTTGGCCATCGTCCCAGTGGTTTGTCGGCTCTTGGCTATGATGCAGCTTCAATTGCCATCGACGCTATTCAACGAGCTCCTGATTTAAGCCCAAAAAACATTCGAGATGCGATTGCTTCAACTCGTAATTATCAGGGTGTGACTGGAGTGGTTTCAATAAATACGGGACGAAACGCAGTGAAACCTGCTGTTGTTTTAAAAGTTGAGTCGTCAGGAAAGTTTTCTTATGTTTCCAGTATCAATCCTTAATACCTGGCCTACTACGCTGCACTTGTCTTTCATCATTTATTGAAAAGAATTCTATAATCATGCTGCCCTTAGTTCCTTGTGCATTGGTGATTCTGCAAATATTTATGCTGAAGATATGAAGTTCCGTAATTGTCCCAATAAAGAATGTAAGTTTCACACATGGTCAGAAGGCTGGACCTACGCTAAGAAAGGCTACTTCAAGACGAAGTGGAATGCCCAACCCGTTCCACGGTATCGCTGTCGATATTGCGGAAAGTATTTCTCGTCGCACACCTTTCGAGAATCCTATGGTCAGAAAAAGCCCTATCTTAATCAGGAAGTTTTCAAGTGGTATGCCTCTGGCACAACTCTTAGACGGATGGCAATCGTAATGGGCGTGAGCCGCGTGACGATTAACCGCAAATTCCTGTTTATGGCGGAACTTGCCCGAAAGGAACACTCCCGGAGAATTCATGCTGGAGAGCTTAAAACATCCTTAGCTCACTTTGATGAAATGGAAACCTTCGAACACACTAAATTAAAGCCGTTATCAATTGCCTTGGCTGTCAGAGCTAGAACTGGGGAAGTTATTGGGGCCCAAATAGCCGAAATGAACTGCAAAGGACACTTAGCTGCGATTTCCCAAATGAAATACGGTTGGCGTAAAGATAATCGAAACGTGGCAAGAGAAGATGTTTTGCGTTCACTCAATCAATGCTCCAGAGAGCGGCTAGTTGTGGTGACTGACAAGAAAACGGACTACCCTAAGATTCTTAAAAAGTGCGTTCCGCACGCTGAAATCCGACAAGTGAAGAGGGTTGAGAGACTTTCAACCAAAGTGAGTGTGAATCGAAGTAACAAGTACGATGCCCTATTCACTCTGAACTATACTTGCGCCAAGATTCGACACGATTTAAGTCGAATGGCTCGCAAGGTTTGGGTGACCACGAAGAAAGCGGAACGACTTCAGGCACACCTTAATTTGTATATTGCGTTCAACAACGGATACAAGTTGGCGGCTTAATCTTTTTGAGTTGAAGAAGCTACCACTCTTTCAAGTTTCCCGTAGGTGCAGCGTAGTAGGCCAGGTATTAACTCTTACATGGGCAGAATAGGAGAGTGACTTTTGGCAACTTTCCTCTTCGTAATCAGTAATTCAAAACGTTTCACAATTTCCACACGAGCTTCGTCAAAATCAATTAACGTATCGATCACAAGTTCAGAAGCCATTCGATAAATATTCACATCTTTTTCGTACTCTTGAATTTTCTCTTGAGCAAAAGCCTTACGCTCTTCATCTTTTAGTGTCGAAAGCTTATTGTAATAGACAGCGTTTACTGCAGGCTCTGGCCCCATCACTGCAATGGCTGCCGAAGGCAAAGCTATCACCGAATCGCTATCAAAAGCAGGACCACACATTGCATATAAACCCGCTCCGAAAGCTTTTCGAAGAATCAGAGTAAGCTTAGGAACACTCGCATTAGACATGGCATGAATAAACTTTGCCCCAGCGCGTATCATTCCTTCTTTTTCAATTTTTGATCCAATCATAAAACCCGGAACATCTGAGAGGAATAAAAGCGGAATATTAAAAGCATCGCAGATCTGAATGAAGCGCGCTGCTTTGTCTGAGGATTCCACGAAAAGCACGCCGCCTTTCACGCGGGGTTGGTTGGCCACAATCCCGACCACTCTTCCGTCAATTCGACAGAGCCCTGTAACAAGCTCTGCTGCATAAGTCTCTTTTAACTCCAGAAAAGAATTTTCATCTGCAATCGTGTGAATCACTTCTTTGATGTCGTAGGCTCGAGAAGGCGAATCGGGAATTAAGCTCTTTAAATCGGTGGCAGGCCGCTTGCTCTTTCGACTTGCACTCCTCAGTAAGAGTTCCAGATGGTTTTGTGGAAAATAGGACAAGTATTTTTTTCCTAACTCAATCGCTTCCGATTCAGTCTTTACGAGAAAATCCCCACACCCACTCTGGGTACAATGCATCCGGGCCCCGCCCATTTCTTCTAGACTCACTTTTTCCCCGATGACAGCTTCCGCCATTCGCGGAGAGCCCAAGTACATGCTGGCATTTCCCTCAACCATAATAAGCACATCACAAAAAGCGGGGATATAGGCTCCTCCTGCAGCGGAGGGTCCGAATAAAATACAAATCTGAGGAACCTGCCCAGACAAAACAGCTTGGTTTCTAAAAATTCGGCCGGCCCCTCTTCGACCTGGAAACATTTCAACTTGATCCGTAATTCGAGCTCCCGCGCTATCAACCAAGTAAAAA
>JBJSXY010000282.1:0-2120 GCA_046086625.1 Pseudomonadota bacterium
CAAAATTAAAAAGTCCGAGTCCCGAAGCTACAAAGGCCGGTAGAGAGAGAGCCACTTGTCCAAAAAAACCACCGAGTGCAGGGCCTAAAATAAATCCCAAACCAAAAGCAGCTCCAATAATTCCCATGCCCTTCGCTCGAGACTCGGGTGGAGTGCTATCGGCAATGATAGCTTGAGCAGCTCCGATATTGGCACTTCCAAATCCAGCTAACATGCGAGCAAGAAAAAGCACTTTTAAATTATCTGCTAATCCAAAAATAAGATATCCGATACTTGCACAAGCAATGCTCAGTAACATCACCGGTCTTCGTCCAATACGATCAGAGAGTCTTCCCCAAAACGAACCGAACAAAAACTGCATCAAAGAAAATGAAGCACCCAATAACGTGACAGTAGTGGGTGAAGCCCCTAACTTTTCAGCATAAAAAGGTTGGATCGGAATAATGATTCCAAAACCCACAAGATCGAGAAAAACTGTCAGAAAAACCAGAAATAAAATTTTTTTGTTGCCCGTTTCTGGTTGAGAAGCCATGGAACAACTATAATTGAAAGCTAGATTGATGGCGAGAAGCTTAGAAGAGTTTTTTTCTTATTTGCTCAACTGTCTCTTCGAGGGGAAATCCTCCATCGTCTTGAACCGTCATCAAAGCCTCTTCCAGTCTGGGATCTTGCGTGACACACATCGCAATCAGTGCGTTTCGCCTAAGACCGTTTCTCTTCGCTCGAGTCATGGGAGTTCCACCAAACAAATTCTCGTATTTTGCCTGACTCATCGTGGCCACTTCAAACAGAGAGGGCATTTGTTTCGGAACGATTTTCTCTGGCAGTTGATAGGTCTTAGCCTGCTCATTATAGGGGCAAACCAACTGACAAATGTCACATCCAAAATAATATTTTGAAAGCCACGGCCAAAATTCTTCAGGGATAGTACCTCGGTGTTCAATCGTCCAATAAGCTAAGCAGCGGTTACTGTCTAAAACATAATCCTCATTCAAAGCTCCAGTCGGGCAATGAACTTGGCAAAGAGTACAACTTCCACATTCCTCTTTTTTTTCTGGTAGATCGAATTTAAAAGGGTGGGTTGTTAAAATTTCAGCGAGCAATAAGAAACTCCCATGGCTGGGGTGAATCAAACACGTGTTCTTACCGATGAAACTTGATTGGGTCTGAACAGCCAGAGCTCTTTCAAGCACGGGTGCTGTATCCACTAAAACTCGAAAAGATTGAGACGCTAATTCGGGATTCATTTTAAGTTTTTCAACAATGCGAAGTCCAGACTGCCGCAAAAAATTGTGATAGTCGGTAAATCTCGCGTATTGAGCTGCCCTAGAACGCTCGTAAGGTTTTGGGGGCCAGCTATCACCTTGAGAATAAGGAAGAGCTACAATGATCGCAGCCTTGGCACCTTCGAGAAGTCGGCTGGGCTCTTTTCGAATGTCTTGATACTTTTCTAAATACTTAAGTCCGGCATGTTTGCCCTGCTCGAGCCATCTAAGAAACTGAGAGTAGCTATCAGAATAAAAAAGAGGGACGACTCCTAAAGGAATCAGTCCCTCTTCTTGTACAATTTGATTAAGTTGATTCGAATTCAACGTGAATCAAACGCAGAGATTAATAATCTCCCCCGCGTCCACCACGTCCACCGCCGAATCCACCGCGTCCGCCGCCACGTCCGCCGCCGCCGAAGCCGCCACGTCCGCCGCCACCGCCGCCGAATCCACCACGTCCACCGCCTCCGCCAGAGCGAGGCTCCATAGGACGAGCTTCATTCACAGTTAGTTTACGGCCTTCGAATTCTTGACCGTTGAACTTTTCAATCGCAGCTTGTGCTGCATCTTCATTGGCCATCTCGACGAAACCAAAACCTTTGGATCGACCGGATGCGCGGTCAGTGATGATTCGAGCTGAAGCAACTTCTCCAGCTTGCGAAAAAAGATCCTGCAATGACGTTTCAGTCACTGAGTAGCTTAGGTTTCCAACATATAGTTTCTTTTCCATTGTTCCTCACATTTGGGTACCGAACGAAACATTTCCTACAGGCACCCGCCTGGAGACGAACGATTCGGATAATTACCCCAGTAAGGTACAGGGTTTTCAGCCATTTGCAAGCCATTTGTGGC
>JBJSXY010000283.1:0-7057 GCA_046086625.1 Pseudomonadota bacterium
CTTGGATTTGGCGTTGCATGCTCGCAGCAGATTGATAGCGCTGTGCCACATTTTTCGAAAGAGACTTCATGACGATTCGTTCAAGATCAGGAGTTACTTTTGGATTAAACTGAGAAGGGCGAGGGACGACACAGTCTTGAATCAGTCGAAGTGTCGACAAATCACTTTCCGCCGAGAACAACCGTCGGCCAGTCAGAAGTTCCCAAAAAATAATCCCCGTTGAGAACAAATCAGTGAGATGGGTTATGGGTTCTCCCGCTGCTTGTTCTGGAGACATGTAACCAAATTTTCCTTTGATTACTCCTGATTTAGTCTGTTCTAGCTTGTCTTTCCAATTAGCAATTCCAAAATCAACGATTTTGACCGACCCGTCATAAGACAACATGATGTTTTGAGGGGACATATCCCGATGAATGATATTCTGAGGCTGTCCTGTAAAATCATCTTTTTTGCTGTGTGCGTATTCCAACCCTTTACATGTTTCATTGATAATGAAAAGAGCGCACTCAATAGGAATCGAAAATTGCAGTTTTTTTAATTTATTGAGGACTTGTCTTAGATTTTTCCCGTTCACGAATTCCATGACAAGAAGGAAGGTTTCTCCAAACTTTACGAAATCTAGAATTTGAACGATGTTTGAGTGTTGTAGGCTACTTCCAATGCGTGCTTCGGTTTCGAACATTCTTCGAAACGTGTCATCTTCCAAGTGGTCAGGGAGGATTCTTTTAACAGCTAAATGCTTTTCAAAACCGCTCGCTCCAGTTGACTTGGCTCGATAAACTTCGGCCATGCCCCCCATTGCAAGGCGTTCCAAAAGCAAATACTTGCCCATTTTGTAAGGTTTAAAATCCAAGGCAACAAACCTCCAAAACATGTTTCGGCATTTTCCAAGCAAACATTCAATAAAATGCGTCTCTTTTGGTCGTGCCAATAGACGCAGTGCATTAATCTTTGCCTGTGAAAATACGAGACGTTTTTAAGAAATCCTAGTGACTGGCCTAGAATGCCTCAGTATATTCCGAGACTCAGATTTAGACTAATCGTGTTACTTACGGTTTTTGGGAGGGAGTCTATGGCAACAGGCAATCCGGTAAAAAATGCCATCAATAGTTTTATGGGCATGTTTTCTAGTGATTTGGCGATCGATTTAGGAACAGCCAATACCTTAGTGTATGCAAAAAATAGGGGTCTTATCATCGATGAGCCTTCTGTTGTGGCGGTTCACAAGAATCCACGAGGGGGTCCAAGCCGAGTCCTTGCTGTGGGAAGAGAAGCCAAAGAAATGCTAGGAAGAACTCCGGGCAGCATCGTGGCCATCCGCCCGATGAAAGACGGAGTGATTGCAGACTTTGAAGTGACTCAAAGTATGCTCAGATATTTTATCTCCAAGTCTCAAGAGAGAATTAGCTTGGTGAGACCGCGAATTATTATTTGCGTTCCCTTCGGAATTACTCAAGTTGAAAGACGAGCCGTCAGAGAATCTGCGCAATCAGCTGGGGCAAGAGAAGTATTTCTCATTGAAGAACCCATGGCAGCAGCTATTGGGGCCGGTCTTCCCATTACAGAACCTTCTGGAAATATGATTGTAGATATTGGCGGTGGAACAACAGAAGTGGCTGTGATTTCCCTGGGGGGTATTGTCTACAGTCAATCTGTTAGAGTGGCTGGCGATAAATTTGATGACGCCATCGTTAATTATATTAAACGCCAATACAACCTCTTAATCGGGGATAGAACCGCGGAACAAATTAAAATTGAAATTGGAAATGCTTTCCCCTTTGACGAAGTAAAATACGCTGAAGTGAAGGGACGTGATTTGGTTGTTGGTAGTCCTAAAACGATTACTGTGAGTAGCGATGAAATTCGCGAGGCTCTAGTAGATCAAGTTAACATCGTAGTGGACGCTGTGAAACAGGCCCTCGAAAGAACTCCACCAGAACTGGCTGCCGATATTGTTGATAAAGGAATCGTGCTAGCTGGTGGCGGTTCTATGTTAGCCAACTTTGACGTCTTAATCAGAGAACGCACGGGGCTTCCAGTTATGTATGCTGAAGATCCTTTAAAGTGTGTCGTGATTGGTTCAGGCAAAGTGCTCGATCAATTAGATCTCTTGAAGTCTTTGACCATCGATTAATTAAAACTAAGGGGCCTGCTATTCAGCAGGGCCCCACTTAGGACTTTTACATTCTTTTCCTTCGGGAGATATTCTTCTTTTGAGGGTTCCATCATCGGTGAGAATATAGATCGCGTAGTTTCCTGTTTCATTGCTAGCAATCGCAAAATGTCTTCCTGTTGGAGCCCAAGATGGATTTTCATGATTGGTTTTTCGGCGTCCTTGATCTCCAACCGTAATCCTTGAAAGATTATTTCCACTGGGCTCAATTGAATAAATGTCAAAATTTCCATTGGGAGCTCTTTGAGCTGCAAAAAGAATTTTATCTCCCTTAGGAGACCACGCGGGGGTCGCATTGTATTTGCCAGCAAACGTGATCTGTCGTGTTAAATTATTGGTGAGATCTGCGATATAGATCATGGGACTTCCCGATCTCGCACTTGAAAAAACGAGCTCTTTACCCGAGGGAGACCAACTCGCTTCTACTTCAAACAAAAGATTTGGGTTTACTGTCTGGGGAGAGCTTTGAGTCAGCAATTTGAGTTGCAGATTTCGACTTAAGGGCTCAGGCTCTGAAGAACCATTAGGCGAAATAAAATAGAGTTCGGGTTTTCCAGTAAAACTCATCGTCACGACCCCGCGATTGCCATTTTCGTTCCAAGCGGCGCCACTATTCATTCCGTCTTTAAAATAAAGGACACTTCGACTGCCTGTAGCTAAGTTATGCTTTTTTAGAACGGCTCCTCTCTTACGAATGCCGCGCGAGATCAGAAACTCAAACTGCGTATAAGAAATATGAGTTCCATCATTCATCCAAGCGGGACTGAGCGAAAGAGTTTTATCGGCTGTGAGAGCTAATAAATTGCTTCCATCGGAATCGGAAATATAAATTTCCTTTGCAGGAGAGCGCCTCTGGTTTAGGTCGTGACAAACCATTAAAATCCGACTCTTAAATAACCCTTTCTCTCCGGTCAGGGTTTTAAGGATGTTTTCTGAAAGTTCGTGAATAATCCGTGTGCTATTGTTCAGATTAGATTGATAACTTTGCCCAAAAATACGTTTTTGGCCGGGAATATCGAAAAATTGCGCATCGAGAGCGAGTTTATCGCCTTCAATCCGATAGCCCAATCGAAGCACAAAAGTAGCACCTAAAGGCGACCACTTGGAAAAATCCATATCAGAGCCAGATTCTTTGTCTGTAGCAATTGCAGTTGAATCCGGAATGAACTCGAAGAGATTTATCAATTCCAGATCAGACATAATTTGGCTTCGAATTCGACTTGCTTGATTAGCGTCTGCCGTACCACCTATATTGCGAATTTCACCGATTGCTATTTTAGCTCTTCGAACTCCCGCACCAGTCACAGATAAATAGATCTCAGCCGGGCAAAGAGTGGCCAAAAGCAAAAGACAAATGGACATTATTTTCATCTTATTTCCTAAGGTTTGAAGTTTATCGTGATTTCATCTTGAATCAAAACCTGATCTTCTGGAACCGGAAAGGGCTGCGCATCATCAATGGCTTGTAAAACAGCTGAATCATAAAGAATATCTCGGGATGGCTTAACGATTTTCCTCCATTTGATTCGCCCAGTTGGTAAAAGCATTAACTTAACCTCCGCTACAAGCCCTTTTTTTTGTTGCCAAGAAAAAATATTAAATTGTTGCTTGATGCTTTCGGTGAGTAATCCCACATATTTATCTTTGGCTGTTCCCACGACGCCCGAGCTTGAAGTGCCTTGAGATAGGATATTTCCCTTAATCTTCCCACGGCCTTTATTTCCGTTGTTACTTTGTAGTCCCTTCAGAGCTTGTTCCCGCTGGGCTTCCTCGAGAGCTTCTTTTATTGCTTGTTCTTGATCCTTTTCCCGAGTTTCCTTTTTTTTGTTCGTGCTTTTGTCTTTTTGAGTCTTTGTTAAAGGATCTTCCATTACATCTTTGGGGACCGCCTTCGGTTCGGAAGTGGTCTTTTTATTCATGGATTCCGGATTTGCCACTTCCGGCAGAAGTGGATTTAGCTTTTGATTGATGAGCTGATCCGGAAGGCCTACCACATCCACTTGCACGAAAGACTGAGCAGAGATTTCATTCTTTTTTCCAAAAAATAGTTCAGCAAGTGAGGTTCCATCAGCGCCAGAAATAAAAACCACTCCCAAACCTAACAAAATATGGAAAACGAGAGAAATAATCAGAGCAGGCTTTGGAATATTTACGAATTGATTTGAAGCCAGGTCCATGGGAGTTTTGCTCAATTATTTACGGATGCTTTTCGATGGGGAGGCGATGTCCGTCATCAAGCCAATTTTGTGGATTCCACTGTTTTTAACCAAAGCCATGGTCGATGCAACGACTCCATAAGCCAGCTCGGTATCGGCGCGAATCAGTATTTCTTTTTGCTCGCGCTTTTTAAAAGTGTCTTTCAATTTACTTTCCAAAGCATCTTTGGATATTTCGTTTTTTCCTAAAAATAATTTTTTCTCTTTGGTAATAGTAAGCACCACGGGATCTGACTCCATGGGGATCGATTTGGTGGCAGCTTTGGGTAATTGAACTGAGATCCCAGATTCAAGTAAGGGTGCTGCAACCATGAAAATAATCAAGAGCACGAGCATCACGTCAACAAAGGGCGTGATATTTATCTCAGATAAAGGCTGAGAGTCGTCTGAACTGGTTTTGAAGCCTGCCATAAATTGATCTACTGAGAGAGAAAATTTCTTTTAACAATATTTAAAAAATCTCCAGCGAAATTTTCCATCTGAGCTTTCTGATTTCGAATTTTACTGTTGAAATAATTGTAGCCCATGGAAGCGGGGATAGCGGCAAACAAACCAACAGCTGTTGCAATCAGAGCTTCGGAAATACTGGGAGCAACCACCGCAAGGCTAGCCCCTCCTTGGTTTCCGATGTTTTGAAAGGCACTCATAATTCCCCACACAGTTCCAAAAAGTCCAATGAAAGGGGCTGAACTGGCAGTGGTAGCCAAAAAAGTCATGGAACTTTCGAGTTTGAGAATTTCCTTACGACTTGCGGTACTGAGAGCCCGTTCTAAATTATCAATTGAGGATTCAGGAGGGATAATTTCAGAAACATCACTCACACCCTTCGTTTTATCCCCTTTTTGCTTTTGACGGTCTAATAATTTTTGGAGTTCCTTATAGCCCGATTGAAATATTTTAGCAGCGGGAGCAGCTGAGAATTTTTTAGACTCACCATAAATGAAGTCCATGCTCCGACCACTCCAAAACACTTCCAGAAATTCATCTGATAGAGCTGCCAAACGGCCAATGCTTTTCCATTTGGTCCAAATAATGGCCCAGCTGAAAACAGAAAAAGATAAAAGAAGAAGTAAAACTACCAAAACAACGGGGCCCGTCTGTAAAATCAAATCCCACGTTTTGAGTGAAGTTACGGTTTCTTTGGTCGTTTCGGCGTAAGCCAGTTGTGTCCAGATCATGATGTTATTGGGTAATTATGAGGATAAAGTTGCGTGATCCTTTTAACTTAGTGTAAGAGACCCTTCGAATAGCGTCAAGGAGTCACGGTGCAGCAAAGAAAAAAAGTGTTGGTCATTGGTGGAGGAATTGCCGGAAGTGAAGCAAGTTGGCAGTTAGCTCAGCAAGGAATTGAGGTTGAGCTCTTTGAAATGAGACCTCTTCGACCAACTGCAGCTCATAAAACGGAGTGGTGCAGTGAATTAGTTTGTAGCAATAGTTTTGGAAGTAATAGTCCAGGATCTGCTTCTCGGATCTTGAAAGACGAAATTAACAGCATGGGTTCTCTCACGTTGGAAGTAGCTCGTCAGTGCGCAGTACCCGCTGGAGCATCTTTGGCTGTTGATCGAAATCAGTTTGCAAAAACGATTACGGAAAAGCTTTCTAGTTGTCCTCAGATTCAAATCAAGAGAGAGGAAATTCGTGAGATCCCCACTGACCAAGTCGTCATAGTTGCTACTGGGCCTTTAACATCTGATTCACTGAGTGCTTCTTTAAGCGGTCTTTTAGGAACAAAATCTCTTTATTTTTATGATGCTATTTCTCCAATCGTAGCAACAGACAGCTTAGATCTTTCTCAAATGTATTTTGCCAATCGCTACGATAAAGGGGATACGGCTGATTTTTTGAATATTCCTCTTAATAAAGAAGAATACGATAAATTTATTCAAGATATTCTAGCGGGAGAGGTTGTTCTTCCACATGACTTTGAAGAGGAAAAATATTTTGAAGGGTGTATGCCCATTGAGGCAATCGCGAGTCGAGGTCATCGCACTTTGGCTTTTGGTCCGATGAAACCAGTCGGTCTTCGAGATCCAAAAACGGGGCGGGAACCTTATGCTGCGATTCAGTTAAGAGCAGAAAACCGATTTAAAACAGCCTACAACCTCGTGGGATTTCAAACTAAACTTCGATACAAAGAACAAGAAAGAATCTTTAGAACTTTACCCGGTCTTCAGGAAGCAGAGTTTCTTCGATTGGGATCAATGCATAGAAATACCTACATCGATTCTCCCAGGCATTTATTACCTACTCTTCAATTAAGACAGCATCCCTCTATTTTTATTGCGGGCCAATTGACAGGTACCGAAGGATATCTGGAATCCTCAGCCGGGGGACTCCTCGTAGGAATCAATGCTGCTCGGTTCATCCAGGGAAAGGATCCGCTCACTCTTCCTATCACTACTATGCTGGGAGCTCTTCTAAGTTCTATCACCGATTCAAATCGAAAGAATTTTCAACCCTCAAATGTAAATATGGGGCTTCTCCCACCCGATGGTGTTACAGGGAAAAAGGACAAAAAAGCAAAATATGCTCGATACGCCGCTCGAGCAGAGCAAGACCTTCAAGCTTGGATGGAAGGAACTTCATTTCGGAGGGTTGTAAGCTTTAGCGGTGATGGAATCTAGTTCACTGGGAAATAGTCCCCTATTGCTTCCTGAAGAACTACTAA
>JBJSXY010000284.1:0-3943 GCA_046086625.1 Pseudomonadota bacterium
AAAAGCTTAAGGACTTAGAAATTTCCCAGCCTGGGATGGATTTAGTGTACGTCAAAGAGTCCGTTTTTCCCTTTAAGCGATTTCCGGAAACTGACATTGTACTGGGACCCGAAATGCGTTCTACCGGGGAAGTGATGGGAGTAGGAAAAACTTTTGGTGAAGCTTTTGGTAAAGCCACTTTAGCTTCGGGGTATCCGCTTCCTTTAACGGGGACTGCTTTTCTAAGTGTTAAAGATGCAGATAAAGAAGCTTGTTTAGCTATTGCCAAAGATTTAGTGGGTTTGAGTTTTGACTTAGTCGCAACTCGTGGAACTGCTCGGTTTTTAAATGAAAAAGGCCTCTTGGTTCGAAGTGTGAATAAAGTAAATGAAGGACGACCCCATATTGTGGATCACATCAAAAATGGGGAAATCAGCTTAGTTGTTAATACGTCGGCTTTAGGGGTTCACGAAGTGGGAGCGGCTTACGAATTAAGAAGAAATACTCTCATGAGAAATTTATGCTACTTTACCACGGTTGCGGCGGCTAGAGCGGGTGTTCAAGCGATAGCGGAACACAAGCGAATCCCCGTCAGTACCCATTGTTTGCAGGAGAGAGGTGTATGAGCGCAGTCCCAATGACATTAAATGGAAAGAAAAAACTTGAAGAAGAGTTAAAGCATTTAAAAACGCATGAACGACCTCGAGTTATTCAAGCCATTGCTGTTGCCCGATCTCACGGAGATCTATCAGAAAATGCGGAATACGATGCAGCAAGAGAGCAGCAAGGCTTTATTGAAGGTCGCATTGCAGACATAGAAGACAAGATCGCTCGCTCTCAAGTGGTCGATACCTCACAAATTAAAACAGATCGCATTGTGTTTGGAGCTATCATCGAAGTAAAAGATTTGGAAACCGATGATCAAAAAAAGTATCAGATTGTCGGAGTCGATGAAGCGGATGTCAAAGAAGGAAAACTCTCAATCGAATCTCCTATTGCCCGCCAACTTCTCAATAAAAAAGAAGGGGATGTAGTAACCATTCGGGTGCCAAAAGGCGAGATTGAGTACGAAGTGCTTAGCGTTAGGTATGAATGATGTACTGAATTCTCCCATCCAGTTCGTAAAAGGGGTGGGGCCAAAACTTGCCAAGCTTCTTTCAAAAAAGGGCATTTCAACAGTCGAAGATGCGCTTTATTTTCTTCCCCGGGATTATGAAGACAGAAGGCGATTGACTCCTTTAGGATCTCTTCGTCCCGGTTCGTTTGTAGTCGCTTTTGGAAAAGTAAGTCGAGTCAAACCACAACGAATGGGAAGAAAGCATCGGTTGGAAGTTACGTTGTCGGACTCTACTGGCGAAGTGACTCTCTTTTGGTTTCATGCTTATCCTGCATTGATTGAAGAGTTTGAAGGAGGCTCTTCTTTTGTAGTAGCGGGGGAAGTTCGGCTCTCGGGTCGTGGACTTCAAATTGCTCACCCCGAATTTGAAAAAGTGACGGAAGTAAGAAACGGCAAGCCCGTGATTAGCATCAACTTTGGCCGAATTGTACCCATTTATAGTGAGACGGAAGGGCTTCATCAAAAAACATTACGAAAAGTGATGAGAGAAGCGCTTCACACGTCTCTTCCCCATCTTCAGGAATGTCTTCCTGAAAAAATTCTTACCGATTTGGAACTCCCGAGTCTCAGACAGAGTTTTACTAAAGTACATTTTCCAGATGACTTACCCGATTCTGACAAGCCTAACGAAGCGATTAAGCGCATTGTCTTTGAAGAGTTCTTTATTCTGGAATTGGGCCTGGGCCTAATCAAACAAAAACACAAACGGGAGAAGGCACCGGTATTTAAAGACGAGGGAAAAAAACTTGAAGCGCTTCTGAAAAATCTTCCCTTTTCTTTGACAGAAGATCAACAAGAAGCCCTCAAGGTTACTCAACAAGATCTCGAAAAGGGTTTCTCGATGTGCCGTCTCATCCAAGGAGATGTCGGAGCTGGAAAAACAGTAGTGACACTCGGAGCAGCTGCTATTGCAAGCGGTAGTGGTTATCAAACGGCTTTCATGGCCCCCACAGAAGTTCTCGACCAGCAGCATTTTCGTACAGCAAAAGCTCTTTTTGAGGGAACTCAAATCCCTGTTTATTTACTGACCCATTCAAATGAAGGAAAAAAAGAAGCGCTTGAAGCTCTTGAAAAGCAGGAAAACAGTGTAGTGATAGGAACTCACGCTCTATTCCAAGAAAGTGTAAGCTTCAAAAACTTAGGTCTTGTGATCGTTGATGAACAACACCGTTTTGGAGTGGAGCAACGGGGTCTTTTGCTTAAAAAAGGTGCTGAAGAAAAGCCACACTTGTTGATGACCACAGCGACTCCTATTCCAAGAACGCTGGCCCTCACTTTATATGGGGATCTAGATTTAAGTATTATTCGACAAAAGCCTAAAGGAAGAAAGCCCATCCGCACACGAATTATCAAAGACAAAGATCGCCCAAGGCTTTATCAGAAAATCAGCGAAGTGGTTGAAAAAGGCCAACAGGTTTATGTCATTTACCCTCTTGTGGAGGAATCTGAAAAACTTGATTTAAAATCGGCTACTGAAATGCACAAAAAGTTAAGCCAAGAAGTGTTTCCCGATCTGAAAATTGGCTTAGTTCATGGGCGGATGAAGAGCGAAGAAAAAGATGAAGTGCTTTCGCAATTTAAAGATAAAATCTTTGATGTTCTCATCTCAACTACCGTAATTGAAGTGGGAATTGATGTTCCGAACGCGACCCTCATGGTCATAGAGCATCCAGAACGACTTGGGCTTTCTCAGCTTCATCAGTTGCGAGGCCGAGTGGGTCGGGGGTCTGAAGAAAGCGAATGTATTTTAGTAGCCGATGCCTATGTGACTGAACGGCTCAGAATTATGACCAAAACAGACGATGGGTTTGTCATTGCTGAGGAAGATCTTCGAATTCGAGGGCCCGGAGAGTTTTTAGGGACTCGACAAAGTGGGCTTCCCGGATTTAGGGTGGGCAATATTCTACGGGATGCGGATCTCTTACAACGGGCAAAAGTAGAAGCAGATAGACTATTGATGGATGATCCCAATTTGAAGAAGCCCCAGAATGGGATTATTCGGCAATTAGTGGAAAATCGTTGGAAGCAGAAAATTGAAAGATTGCGCGGAGGATAAGAAAATGAAAGTTCTCTTCTTTTTATTAATCATAGCGATTCAAGTTAGTGCTGCTTCTGGAAAAATATTTCTCTACGAGGGAAAAGGAGCTTGGGATTCTGGAATTGAAAATCTTGAAGCCTTTCTCAAAGACCAAAACCTTTCCTTTGAAACGAAACAGCCCCAAGATTTAATTTTGGGAGATCTAGCTCTTCAAGATCCCACGCTTCTGATTATGCCTGGCGGGGAGTCCTGGGTGTATTTAGAAGATTTGGGGACTGAAGGAGCCCAAAATATTCGAAATTATGTGGCAGCCGGGGGGAGTTACTTAGGAATTTGTGCTGGCGCTTTTTACGCCACTTCTCATCGAGAGGGCGGAGCTGCTACTGGCCCCTATGGCATCGGCTTGTTAGAGGGAACGGCTTACGATGGCACTGCTTTGGAGGCTCCAGGATATATAGAAGGAGTGATGGAGTTTCTTTGGGAACTTGGAAACCCCCTCGTAAGTGGGCTTGGAAGAAAAGTTCGGATGCTGCTCTATGGAGGTCCTGCTTTTAGATTTTCCAAAGAAGAAGCCCAGAAAAAACAAATTGAAGTGATTTTGAGATTTTCGGAGAGCAACGATCCAGCAATGATTCGGTTTCGATATGGCAAAGGACGAGTTTTTTTGTCGGCACCTCATGTTGAAATCAAAAAAGAAAAAGGCGAAAAGCCGCTTCATGATTTGAGTTGGCAGTTTTTAAGAAGGGTGGTGAATTCTCTATGGCACTAACACAGTCAACCATGCTGGATTTGGGCACTAAAGCTCCTGA
>JBJSXY010000285.1:0-6174 GCA_046086625.1 Pseudomonadota bacterium
TCAATGACGGTTCGTACAACTCCGGCACCGTCACCGGCGATGCGACGTTCAACGACAGTTCGTGGAACGGCGGCACCATCACCGGCAACGCCACGTTCAATGACAGTTCGCAGACCTGGGGCGAAATCTACGGCAACGCCACTTTTAATGACTCTTCCACAAGCGCCGGCTACATCGGTGGCACCGCTACTTTTAATAACTCTTCTCAAGACTACCGGGGCTGCGGAGACTCGTATGCTGACAATTACAACCCAGGTGCTTGGTATTATGAGGATAGACTTTGCACTTACGGCGCCTTTGATTGCGGAGTATTGGGCGAAAATGATGGAAATAACTACTGCACTTGTCTAGCAGAGCACTCATCTAGCAGCGACCGAAAAGTCGCGTGTACTTGCGATACAGGCTATCCTCAGAACGGAAATTCCTGCGGTGCTAGTGAAAATCAAACATGCAATGCTACTACCACTCTCTGCGCTTCGGGCCTTACTTGCGCTGGAGATAATAAATGTCACGCACCCGAAACAGTTGGAGCTAATGGCGAAGCTTGCACTAACCCCAATAACAGTGAATGCAATGTTGGTTCTTACTGCGGTGGCACCAACCTTTGCCAAACTTGCGACTTTGGTCCAACGACATTAGACGTAGGAGGATATGCTAATTTTGCAGCTTTCTCTCCCGATGGCTCGAAAGCCTATGTGGTAGGCTACCAAACAAACAACATTTCTGTGATTGATACAGCTACGAACACTGTTTCAGCCACAGTGTCAGCGGGCGATCTTACTAGCGCAATTTCCGAAATTGCAATCACCGCCGATGGCTCAAAAGCTTATGTGACGAATCCAGTCGACGGTCCTAGTACGGTTACTGTTTTTAATACAGCTACCAACTCGGTCTCAGCTTCTATCCTAGTAGGGGATTACTACCCAGGTCCCATTGTCCTTAATTCCAATGGCACCAAAGCTTATGTGGCAAACCCTTGGAACTACAATGGCACCGTTAAAGTTATCGACACGGTTACGAACACTGTTTCAGCCACTATTTCCGCGAGCACTTATCAAGCTAATAAGATTGGCATCACTCCCGACGGCTCAAAAGTTTATGTGGCAAACAGCAATGGAACTGTTTCTTTTATCAACACAGCTAATAACACTTCAACTGTTGTCAATGTCGGCGGTGGTGGATATTACAAATGGGTGAGTATCGGCATCACTCCCGATAGCTCAAAAGCTTATTTGCTTAACTCCTTGGCCACGCTTTCCGTTATTGATCTTTCTAATTATTCGGTCATCACCACGATTTCCTTGGCTTCAGGTATTAACGCTTACAATCCGCTTGCAATTACTTCCGATGGCTCGAAAGTTTTTGCGGCCGTTAATAACACCGTTAAAGTTATCAACACGGCTACTAACGCTGTCTCAGCGACTGTTTCAATTTCTGATAATCCTAGGGTTATCCTTATCACTCCAAATAGCACTCCAGGCGGTTCTAAAGTGTTTGTAGGGGGTTGGGGAGGCGTAATTTCAGTCATTGACCCCACAACTAACGGACTCTTAGGAAATATCGGGGGGCTTAATCCGGATCGCATGGCAAGCTCTCCCGATGGTTCGAGGATTTATGCAGGCGATCGGTATAATTTTCAAATCATCGAAATGGCAAAACTCACCAATCTTTTCTCCGGCGTATCTCCGGTTTGTGAAGGCAATCGTGAATCTTTCTGCAGCACAGACGCAAACTGCGCCACTGGTTACGGCTGTAATGCTGGGGCATGCGTTGCGCTCACAGAGTGTGGGAATGGAGCCTATCTCCCTGGATGCACCTTTACAGGCTTTAGTTCGCTAAACAACACTTACTACATCGCAGGCACTGCTCATCCAGGACTGAACTCCAGTGGAACGGGGTATAGCACTACAAACAACACTTACTACATCGCAGGCACTGCTCATCCAGGACTAAATTCGAGTGGAACAGGATATAGCACTACAAACAACACTTACTACGTCACCGGCACTGCTCATCCAGGACTAAATTCGAGTGGAACGGGCACTTCCTCCACGAATGGTAAATACTACTACCAAGGAGCAATAGCCAACGGGACTATTAATGGAATTAATTATACCGATGGGTTTACACCCACTGCTTGCTCGGAAGATTGTTACAATGGGGCTCAGGATTTATTTATCGGCTCGCTAAGAGTTGGTCCATCAGACGTAGTCATCGAACTTGTTTACGCAAATGGCAGTTCTGGCTTTAAAATTTGGAAAGAAAAAGATGGAACGAGAATCCTTAATGCCACAGGGCTTATTGCAAACGGCTGGCAAAAACAACTCACAAGAGCTGGCACTGGCTTTAGCGCTACTGACTTTACGACTGGAAGTAATATCGCAGGAAGAGTGTGCCCCACTCACGTATTCTTAAGTCATAGCAACATGACCGCTACAGGGCGTTGCTTGTACTACGATGGTGGCAATGCGGCGCAAAGTTTAGATGCTGCCGGCACCAGCGGCACAGAAGCTTCCGATTGGCTGCAACATTGGAACCGCACCAATACGGGTCGAGGCACCAGCTCTTCTTACTATGAAGGCAATATCAAAACGTGTGCGGATAAAGGCATGCGGCTACCGACGATGTATGAAACCACGATGAACAATCCTGGTTCTTATAAACCCACTGGCGATGGCATCAATCCCACTTTTGCAGGAGCGGACGGGGTGCCAAGCTCGGGCTCGGGCTTGACCTCGACGGCCTCGGCCTTCACCATTGGCACCACCTATTATTGGTGGTGGTCGGGTACGAATAGCAACGGCCGCGTTTACGGCCTCTATCTATCGGTGCGGTGTGTGCTGCCCTCAGAACTTGATTCCAGCGGAACAGGATACAGCACTACAAACAACACTTACTATATTTCTGGTACTGCTCATCCAGGACTAAATTCGAGCGGAACAGGATACAGCACTACAAACAACACTTACTACGTCGAGGGCACTGGTCATCCAGGACTAAATTCGAGTGGAACAGGCACTTCTTCCACAAACGGTAAATATTACTCCCAATGAGCTCTAGCCAACGGGACCATTGATGGAAATGTCTACGTTACTGGCGTATTAGTAACAAATTGCTCTGGAGATTGTTACGATGGCGCTCAAAGTTTGGATGTGGGTTCTCTTCGATTTGGTCCATCGGACGTCATCATCGAACTTGTTTACGCAAATGGCATCGATGGCTTTAAAATTTGGATGGAAAAAAATGGCAATAGAATACTCAATGCTACGGGCCTTGTGGCAAATGGTTGGCAAAAACAACTCACAAGAGCAGGGACCGCTTTTACCAGTACTGACTTTACTACTGCCAGCAACATTGCTGGACGAGTGTGCCCCACGCATGTGTTTTTAAGTCATAGCGACATGACTGCGACTGGGCGTTGCTTGTACTACGATGCTGGCAATGCGGCGCAAGGGTTAGATGCTGCCGGCACCAGCGGTACTGAAGCTTCTGATTGGCTGCAGGTCTGGGACCGAGCCAATACAGGGCGTGGCACCAACTCTTCTTACTACGAAGGCAATGTCTATACTTGCGCAGAGAAAGGGATGAGATTGCCCACGATGTATGAAACGACGATGACTAAGCCCGCCACAACGTATCTCCCCACTGGCGATGGACTAAGTTCCGACCCCACTTGGGCTCTTACAAACGGAGTTCCAAGCCACACCAGCACCATTACTTTCACCTGGACGGCCTCGGCCTCTACCTATCACCCCAACTATTATTGGGAATGGGTGGGTACGAGTAGCAGCAGGCTCAATTACAACGCGTCTCAGTCGGTGCGGTGTGTGCTCCCTTAAAAGTACGGCTTTCCTTTTGCGGGCAATACGCACAAAACCCCAATCTCCCCCTAAAGATAAAAAGCGCTTATTCCGATATTTATCATGATAATCGTTACCATATGTGCTATTTATCAGGCTATGTATATCCCAAGAATTTTAGATCTTTCTGACGCCTTAAAAAAGAAATCCATCTTTCTCTTTGGTCCGCGACAAACAGGAAAAAGCAGCCTCATCAGACACGCCTTACCAAAAACAAAAGTATTTAATCTTTTAGACCAATCTACATTCCTAAAACTGAGTACCTCCCCCGCGTTTTTAAGGGAAACCCTCACGCCCAAAGATAAAATAGTCGTCATTGATGAAATCCAAAAGCTCCCCATGCTTTTAGATGAAGTTCAATTACTTATCGAAGAAAAGGGAATTCATTTTTTATTAACAGGCTCAAGCTCCAGAGCTTTGAAAAGACGAGGGGTGAATCTTCTCGGCGGCCGCGCACGCTCTCGCTTTTTGCACCCGTTTATTTTTAACGAGTTAAAAGATTTTAATTTGATTCAGGCTTTAAATCGGGGCCTCATTCCCTCCATTTATTTTTCGGATTCCCCACAGGAAGATCTCAAAGCTTACTGCGGTGATTATCTTCAAAATGAAATTTTGGCTGAGGGGCTGACCCGAAACCTTCCTGCCTTTAGCCGATTCCTCGAAGTAGCAGCGATGAGCCAGGGAAAGCTCATCAACTTCACAGAAATTGCAAACGACTCCCAAGTAAAGTTATCTACTGTGAGAGAATATTTTCAAATCCTGCAGGACACTCTCATTGCAGTTGAAGTGCCTGCATTTTTGAAAACTAGAAAACGGAAAGCAATCCAAACCTCTAAGTTTTACTTTTTTGATGTCGGAGTGGCGGCTTCCCTGGCCTGCCGAGGAAGCATCACTGGGAAATCACCTCTTTTTGGTGAAGCTTTCGAAACTTATTTGTTCCACGAACTTTGTGCCTTTAAAGATTATACAAAAAAAGAATGCCTTCAGTATTGGCGTTCCGCTTCTGGATTTGAAGTCGATTTTATCCTGGACGAACACACCGCAATCGAAGTGAAGGGAAAATCGATTATCACTGAAAAGGACTTGCGAGGCCTAAAAGCCCTACGGGAGGAAAAACTCATGAAGAAGTATTTCCTAGTATCCCTGGAAAAGGAAATTCGAAAAGTAGACGGGATTGAAATTTACCCCTGGGACCAATTCCTCCAAATGCTATGGTCTTAGTGGCCGGTACGGCTTTCCTTTTGCGGGTTCCTACATCCTCTTCAACGGATTGTAAGATTTAATCAAACTCTTTGCTACGACGGGAACAGCTACTTTAAAAACTGAGAGATTCGGATCTAAACTTTTTGCAACCCCTTCAATGATCAGGCAAGAGCGAATCATCATGACATACCGATTGGGAATATAAATTTGATTTTTCCGTGCAATTCCTAAAAGCTGATTCACTAAAATTTCCAGTTTAACTTTCTCTACTCCCTTCGCTTTTACTTCGTCTAAAAGGACTTGGATATCTGCTTCAAAATCTTCGTACTTGGTTTTTGCACCCTTCTCTCCTAGCTTATAAAGCGATTGGGCAAGTGCTTCCCGATCTCTCTTAATAATTGCCATCAACACTTGCAAAAAAAGCTTTTTGTCTTTCGCTTCGAGTTGTCCCACAAGTCCCATATCGATAAATCCCATTCTTCCTTCTTCTTCTACAAAGAAAATATTGGCACTATGTGGATCTGCGTGAAAAAACCCATGTTCAAAAATTTGTTCAAAAACGGCAGAAAGACTTTTAAACGCTGCTTGCTTTGCACTTCGCGAACCTTTTTTAAGATCCGCAATGGGCTTTCCTCTCATAGGCTCGAGTACAATCACTTTCGAAGTGCTTAACTCTTTGTAGTAACCGGGAAAGACCACTTCCGAAGTGCTCAATATTTTTTTGAAATTTCTTTTAAAGCGATCAATGTTCTTTGCTTCTTCTCGGTAATCGATTTCTCTCAGCGTGGACTCTTTAAAATCTCGAACCATTTCGCTAATGCCCAACTTAGGAAAAGCAAGAGCCGCTGGAGTCATCAGCCATTCAAGAAGTTTCAAATCAAGGCGAACCATTTTCTCCACGCCTGGTTTTTGCACTTTAATCACTACACCGGACCCGTCTTTCAGCTTAGCTCGATGGCATTGTCCAATGCTGGCTGAACCAAGTGGCTTTTCTTCAATGGATACGATTTGTTCGTTTACTTTTTTCTTTCCTAATTCGCGGTAAAGCGTTTTTTTTATTTCCCTCATGGAAATCGGTTTTACATTCGAAAAAAGCACTTCCAATTCTTTG
>JBJSXY010000286.1:0-2529 GCA_046086625.1 Pseudomonadota bacterium
GTAGAAGTAGAAGTAAAGGTTCTGCTGAAATTGCCCATGAGCAAATGTATCCTCTTCCTCCAAAACACTTAGCTACTTTGGCTTGTGAATTAACTCGAAATTAAGTTTTCTAGCTGCTTTTCGTTTTTGCGGGCTTGTCGAGTTCTTCTCGTTTTTTTCGAAGCTTTACCAGCAACTCGCTGAACGGTTTTTCTCTGAGAAAGGCATCCAGCTGTTCTTTTATATTCACGCTGTACTTCATGTCTTCATAAGCTACGTCGTGAATAGCCCAGGTATTTCCTTTTTTAGTTAGATAATAATCCAACGAAAAAGTTTCATTATTAGAAATGAACTTGGCTCCTACGTGAGCCTGGGGGCCTTGAATTTCAACTTTATCAATTTGAGCTTTGGTTCCCCCTGCCCAAAACTTATCCATTCGAGAAAAAGCTGTTTTGGAAATCACTTCCTTCAGAAGGTCTTTAAAATCGCCAAAATTTTTTCCCTTATATTTTTTGGCATTCTGTTCCCCTAAACAGAGTCGAGCAATTCCTTCCCAGTCGATAGCGCTTTCAATTTCTTTACGAGACTTTTCCTTTTCCGTTTCCGGGGCATTTACTTTTTTGGAGGCTTCAAACAAGTTTTCCATTTGAAGTTTGAGAGAATCTTGCTCGGTCGCTACTGCAAAAAGAGAAAAAACCAAAAGGGAAATAATTTTTTTCATAGAGAAACAATTTAAAGTTGCATGCATTTCTTGTCAAAGAAACAAAGAAGATTTTATTGCGCTTAAAACAGACTCCACAGAAATTTCCCGCAGACATCTCTGATACCCTTCGGGGGCTCGACAGTAAGATTTCTCACAAGGACTACAAGCTACTGGGGGTTCGGCTCGAATAGACAATACGGCGGGGCCTTGCGGCGCGATATAATTTGGATTACCGGGACCGAATAAAACCAACGTACGAGATCTCCCCAAAGTAGCAGCTAAATGGGCAACACCGGAATCATTGGCCAAAACAAGTTCCGCTCTCGAACAAAGATCTTTGAGTTCTGAGAGTGAAGTTTTTTCAATCCAATCCTCCACCCCCTGCAATTTCCATCTAGCAATTCTAGCTTTCCAAGCTGATTCCACAGAAGTCCCCACAATTTTTAAAATCTTTTCCGGATATCTTTTTTTGATTTCAAAAATCAATTCAGGAAAAAAAGGCCACTCTCTCAAAGGAAGTGCGGCTCCAGGAGCGATAACCCAAAAACTTTCCGGAACTGTCTTACGAAGAGTTTGATTCAAAGGAACTTCGAAAGGAATCCTCTCTTTCCCAAAAAGAGAAATTAAATTGAGATAAATCTGTGATTTATGAATACCCGCTTTAACTCCTCTAAAGTGCTGAGACCTTGTTAATAGAATTTGGCTTCCGCTCTCGGAAAAGCCTAGACGCTGCGGTATTTTTGCTCTGTAAAATAATAAGGCGCTCGACCAGCTAGCTGTGAGATTGATGCTCAAATCAAAATTAAACCCTTTAATTTTCTCGATCCATTCTTTGATCTTCTGATGGGCTTTCAGATCGGATTTATTAAACTCCCATTCTTCATCGAATAATTTTTCCGGCAGAATTCCTTTTAGTCCGACTGGATACCAACAAACTAAGTAGCTCTCTGGAAATAACCGCCTAATTTGATTGTAAAAAGCTAAGGCCATAATATGGTCACCTAGCCAATTAGGAGAGCGAACTAGAATTCGTTTGGGTTGCTCCATTTCTAGATGAGGTATAGAACATCTGCCATGCGCTTTCAAATCGCGAATAGTCGACAGGTGATTTTAACCTTCGCTTTGTCTCTCTTAGTTGGTTTTGTCTTAGGCTATGGGTTTATTTCTCTGAGTTACCGACTCTTGGATGGAGTCCTTGGAGACTTTAAACTTCTTTCCTTCCCCCTCTTAGCCCTTTTTTTTGTAGTTTCCCTTCCCCATTCTTCCCATCCAGTTCTATGGGTTTATCCCCAAAACAGACTTTTAACGCTTTGCGTTTTGCCTTTGATAATTGCTTTGGGGTTTGGAGTCGCAAAAAGCTTTAGAGCCGATTGGAACCAAGCTATTTGGGCTTGGTTCATTGTCCCTGTAGGTGAAGAGCTTCTTTTTAGAGGCTGGGTAACCTCTTTATTAAATCGTTTAAACAAGAATACTTTTTGGGGAGTTGCCCCGCTCTATCCGCTTTCGCTCTGGGGTTCTGCTTTGGCTTTTTCAGCTTGGCATCTGCAGAACTTCGACTTAGTCGCTTTTAATTTTTTGATTTTTCAATGTATCTACACTTTTTGTGTTGGCATTTGGTTGGGTTTTATCAAATGGCAAACCAGAAAACTTTGGCCCTGTATATTGGCGCACTGTCTTTTAAATTTAAGTGCCGACTGCAAACTTTGGTTCATGTTATGATTTGATCATGAAGATGAAATCGCAAAGATAAAACGCGAAATTACCAACAAGAAGTTAATACAACCTAAACAACAACGGGATGCGGGTAATATCCACAACAACATAAAGCAGATTGTAATATGGGCATG
>JBJSXY010000287.1:0-6184 GCA_046086625.1 Pseudomonadota bacterium
TTTCAGTATTTTTGCCCCTCTAAACTGGGAGCTTCTGAGGGCCCGCACGTGGTTTTTGACTTGTTTTTCGGGAGTTCTCTTTTTTATAGGGTTAAACGCTATTCGAATTGTTTCCCTCTTTTCGTTGGGAGTTGTAGTTGGGAGTTGGTGGGGCCGAGAAGCCGCTTTGAAAATGATCATGGGCGTATTTCACACTCACATGGGTTATTTATTGTATGCTTTGGGACTAGGTCTCTTTTTTAGAACAATCGTGATGATCGCTGAAAAGAAGAAAGCTCCAGCGGCAGCGCAACCTATTTACCAAAACTAGATTTTTTCTTAAGCCTAAAAAACCCAGTTAAACCAAATCCCGCTAGAAGAAAGGCACCTAAAAGCCAAGTCCGGCTTTTTTGGGGAACTTCCGGGATGCCATCACAGGAAACTCCTGCCTTATTCTGACATTGCCCCCAACCAGTAAACTGAGCCCAATGGCAACCTGCAAGTGTGTTACACTCACCCTCGGTTTGGTTCAAACAACAATCGTCACAATTCCCCTCATTCCCCTCGATTATAAGACATCCTTGGCAAGTTGATTGGGTGCAACCTGAAACAACTGAATTTGTAACGGTGCAAGTCTCCTCACATTCATCTGAAAATGCGACTTTGGGAAGAGCGATTAAAAGGGCTGTGAGGAGCAATGCAGTTTTCATGTTAAGAATATTGAACAGGTTTTTTGCAGAGCGGTCAATGGTGGGTGCTATAGGACTCGAACCTATAACCTACGCGGTGTAAACGCGTCGCTCTAACCAATTGAGCTAAGCACCCCTGGAAAGCTGAAAAGTTTTACCGCATTGTTTCTTAATGTAAATGGATTCTTTATTTCCGGGCCGGACTCCTCTAAACTATCGAAAACTTAAAACTTATGCCGCAGCGCTATAAACTTGGAATTTTAGGATTAGGACGAATGGGCAAATGCTTAGCCGAAGGGCTGACTAGGCAAGCCATGTTTAGTTCCCACCCCATTTTGTTTAGTAATCGAAGTTCTACTGCAGGTTCTCAATCGAATATTGAGCTAGTTAATAAGTGCGATGTCATTATTCTCGCAGTTAAACCCCAAAATGTTGTTGAGGTCTTAAATGAAGTGGGGCCGCATTTAGGTAAAGGCAAAACGCTGATTTCTATCGTAGCCAGTATCAGTACTTCCGAAATAGAAAAAGCCATTGCGAAAGGAACAGCTGTTGTGCGGGCCATGCCAAATACCCCGGCTCTTGTAGGGGAGGGAATTACAGCGCTTTGTGCTGGTAGTTCGGCTTCTAAAAACCATCTTGAAATTGCGAAAGAAATTTTTGAAGCAGTGGGGAAAGTCGTGTTGGTCGACGAAAAACAAATGGATGCAGTGACGGGGCTAAGTGGTTGTGGTCCTGCTTATCTCTATGTGATTTTAGAATCCTTAACCGATGCGGGAATTAAAGTGGGCCTTCCTAGAGAAGTAGCAACCCAACTCGCTTCTCAGACAGTTTTAGGTGCTGCAAAAATGTTGCAAGTGACGCAACGGCATCCAGCTGCTTTGAAAGACGAAGTGACAACTCCTGCGGGTTGTACGATTGATGGACTTTTAGAGTTAGAAGAGGGAAAACTAAGAGTAACTTTGATAAAAGCTGTGGTTCAGGCAACAAAACGGGCCAAAGCCTTGGCAAAGAAAGCGAATATTGAGGGAGCAAAATGAGCCAGATCACAATTCAATACGAAGGAAAAACCTACGAGTTTCCTGTTGTCGAAGGATCCCAAGGAGAACGAGGGATAGACATAGCTAAGCTTCGAGATCTGACAGGGCTTGTAACTTTAGATCCTGGCTACATGAATACGGGTTCGTGCCAAAGTGCCATTACCTTTTTAGATGGAGAGAAAGGTGTTTTGCGGTATCGAGGAATCCCTATTGAAGTTTTGGCAGAGAAATCAACTTTTGTTGAAACCAGTTATCTTTTGATTTACGGAAAGCTTCCTAACCAAAAAGAGCTCGACACTTTTACAAACACTTTAACCCGACACACCATGCTTCATGAAGATATGAAGCGAATTTATGATGGCTTTCCACGGGATGCCCATCCGATGGCCATTCTTTCTTCGGCTGTAAGTACGCTCTCAACTTTTTATCAGGATCTTTTATATTCCGATGCCCCGAGCGATAGGAACCTTTCCATTTACCGGCTTTTAGCAAAGCTACCAACCATTGCAGCTTGTTCATATAAGAAATCAATTGGGCAGCCCTTTATGTATCCTACGAACAGTTTGGACTACTGTTCTAATTTTTTAAAAATGATGTTCGGAGTTCCTGCTGAGGAATATGAAGTGGATCCCGTAGTGGCCAAGGCTCTCGATCTGCTCTTGATTCTTCATGCGGATCACGAACAAAACTGTTCCACTTCCACTGTTCGGTTGGTGGGAAGCAGCCGGGCAAATCTGTATGCTTCAGTTTCGGCAGGCATTTCCGCGCTTTGGGGTCCTCTCCATGGAGGGGCCAACCAGGAAGTGATCGAAATGTTGCAGATGATTCACAAAACAGGCGGAGATGTTAAAAGGTTTGTCGAGCGAGTAAAGAATCGCGAGCAAGGCGTTCGTTTAATGGGCTTTGGTCACCGTGTTTATAAAAACTTTGATCCGCGCACAAAGATCATTAAACAGTACTGTGATCTTATTTTGAATAAACTTGGAATTAAGGATCCGCTTTTGGATATTGCTAAGAATCTGGAAGAAGCTGCTCTTAGTGATGACTATTTCGTATCAAGAAAGCTTTATCCCAACGTCGATTTTTATAGCGGTATTATTTATAAAGCGATTGGAATCCCAACCAATATGTTCACGGTGATGTTTGCCATTGGACGAACTCCAGGGTGGATTGCACAGTGGAAAGAAATGATCGAGTCTCCCGGTTCTAAAATCGGAAGACCCAGACAAATTTATACTGGACCAACCGAGGGTTCCTATATCCCCATGTCCCAAAGGTAAAAAGTGGCAAAAGATAAAATTACATCGAGTAGTACGGCAGAATACTTTTCTAAGAACCTGCAACAAGTGGGCTTCTCTTCCCCTACGAAAGCGGTTTTGACGACTCTCAAAGAGGCAGTAGATAACTCCCTGGATGCTTGCGAAGAGCAGGGAATTTTGCCTGAAATTTCTGTCCAGATAGAAAAACTGGGAGCCGGCACCCTAAAAAACACCGATTTAATTAGGATTAAAGTGGAAGATAACGGACCTGGCTTGAGTTTGGAGGATGTTCCAAAGGTTTTTGGTGAATACTTGGCCTCTTCTAAATTTGGTCGAGGGAGATGTTCTCGTGGCCAACAAGGAATTGGAATTTCAGCTGCTACAACATGGGCACAGCTGACTTCTGCTAAAGGTGTTATGGTTGTCACTAAAACAAAAACCATGCGCCAACCTGTTCAAGTGCAAGTAGCTGTAGATATTAAGCACAACAAGGGAGTGCTGAAAGATAAGAAAGAAGGAAAGCTTAAGGGCCCCCATGGTTTGTCAGTGGAATTCATTATCGACGGAAGAATCCAACTTCAGGGCGAAGGCGGCTTGATCACCTACTTAACTGGTTCGGCTCTCGTTAATCCTCATCTTACTTTGCATTACACATTGCCCGAGCAAAAGACTGTTACAATTGCCCGAGTTTCCAATGACTGTCCGGATGTTCCATCGGCTACAGAGCCGCATCCACACACCATGAAACTTGGGGAGTTTATTGCCCACTCGCATTTGTTTGGGCGAATGGCTCTCAAAGCTTGGCTGAAAAAGGGATTTTCTCGAATCAGTGATAATTCTCTCTCTGAGTTTGTAAAAAATGGGCTCGACAAAAAAATGTTAGAAATGTCTGTAGATAAAATCTCAGAGACCCAGTTTAAAGACATTTTCTCTGTCATTCATAAAACGGAACTTATGTCTCCCAGTACCAAGTCTGTGATGACTATTGGGGAAGAAAGCTTCTCTAAGAGCGTGCGACGTCTCGGTGAAGTCGACTTTTTCTCTGTAGTAACTCGAAAGCCAACTATTTGCGATTATAAACCGGTTGCAGTGGAAGTTGCGGTTGCAAGACTGAAAGGTCTTACCAAGGGTGAGGGCACTGAAGACGGGCCTGTTCAAGTTCTTCGTTTTGCGAACCGTGTACCTTTGCAGTTTGATAAAGCGGCCTGTGCGATGGTTAAAGCAATTGAGTCGGTAAACTGGAGAGCCTATGGGCTTCAACAACCAAAAGATAGTTTGCCTCAGGGTCCCTACGTTATAGCAGTTAGTTTAGTTTCTCCTTTTATTAAGTTCAAAAACGCATCTAAAGAAACAATTGATGCCAGTGATGAGCTTGTTGAGGAGCTAAGAAGAACTCTCATCCAAGCAGGCCAAAGACTCTCTCGTCACATCAAGAAGGAACATCGGGAGCAAGACCTTGAAAACAAGCTTCGATATATCGAGCAGTTCTGTCCTATTTTAGTGGATTGCCTCTGTCGAATTACTAAAGCGCCAGATAAGCGCAAAAAGAAAGCAACAGAAGGGCTCGAAAAAATTCTGGGTCGTGATCTCACCGTTGCGAAAAAAGAATTCAAGGAAGCCGATCTGGCTGCCAAAGAAGCGGCGGCGAAGGGAAAAATTCAAATTATTAAAGAGGAAAGTGCCGAAGTAGAGGCCGAAGAGCCAGAGCTAGAGCTAACAGAAGAGACTAAGCCGGTTGAGAAGAAAGCTAAGTTGGCACCTAAGCCAGCCCCCAAAGCGGCGACAAAACCTGCTGCTAAAACGACAGTGAAAGCTAAATCCAAAAGCAGCGCGAGCAAGGAGAAGTCTGCATCATGAGAAGCGAAAGTATTCCAAAAATTTCTAAAGAATTGTGTAGTCGAATGTTGACTGATCTTGAGAATGCTCGTCGGCCGATTCTCGAAGCGGTGAAGTGCTCGCTTGATAACTCCAATTACAATCCCAAAGTGGGATACCTTACTCCCGGGGATAAAAAAGTTCGAACGGAGCTCAACGTTTCTTCAGTTCAAAAAATGTCTCGAGCAATCTTTCTTCTCGAAGTCTTGTTACGAAACATCGATACGGGAGCCGTAAATACAAAGCGTGAGCTTTATTACATCGCAAAAGGTGAAGTGAAACACGATCCCGACTTGAAGCCTCTTGATTTTCAGGATCAGTCTGAGAGTGACGCAGTGATTGATTTCATCTGTGAAATGCTTGAGTGCTATCGAGAAGATCTCAACTGTTACGCCAATGATCGAGGAGGTCAAACGTACTCCAATCAACTCGTCGTAACTGAGACGCTCCCAGATGGCACAAAAGCAGTGGTCGATTTGGGCAGTCTGGGAACCTCCCCGTTTCAGCCCAAGAACCGACCTCAGAGTTTGCAGCTAAAAGCTAAAAAGAAAATCGATTTCTGTCTGGTCGTTGAGTCAGAAGGTACGGCCAATACGTTTGTGGCCAATGGCTTTTGCAAGCGGAACAACGCCATCTTGATAGGTGCTCAAGGGGTTCCCAGTAATGCCGTTCGGGGCTGGGCAAAGCTTATTCAAGATCAGTTGAAAGTTCCCATTTTCTTCTTCGGGGATTTGGACGCCTATACTATTCAGAATATTTACCGAACTTTGAAAGCTGGTTCCGCAGCCAGCTTAATTAGAAATTCCGATTTCAGCGCTCCCGATGTTCATTTCTTGGGAGTGTTACCGGAAGACATCAAAAAGTATGATCTCAGTGATTATCCGGTAAAAGAAACGGATGTAAGTGAAGCTCGAGCTCTAAAAAAAGCTGCCGATGCTTTGAAAAACGATCCGTTCTTTCAGGACAAAAGAAACAAACACTTATCAAAACTTCTTGAGTGGTTGCTCAAAAACAAACGTCGTTGTGAGCAACAGGCATTTTTTATGGTGGATCCTCGAGATCCCACCATGCCCGAGAAGATCATTGTCGAAAAAATTAAAAAAGGCGTCTACCTCTAAGTAGACTTTGTGGCACAAGCCTTGCTCCCCTCAAAGTTGTAGCAGGATTCCTGGCAGCGTTCGTAAAAGCTAAATGGAATTTTGCAAGGTTTTGGGAGGGGTATCGTGCTTAAAACAAGCTTTATTCCACAAACGCAATCTCAGGTTGTCTTCCATGAGTTGCGGGATCTTTTTCCTCTTTTAGTTGTAGCGATATCACTGTTTATTTTTGCGATTGTATCCGTTGC